>DAIEIL010000134.1 GCA_027352645.1 Rhodobiaceae bacterium
CTGGGTCGTCGTCGACAAGCCATTGGGCCTCACCTCGACCGATGTCGTCTCGCGTGTGCGCCGCCTCTTCAATGCCCAGAAGGCCGGACATGCCGGTACCCTCGACCCGCTCGCGAGCGGCGTCCTGCCCGTAGCGCTCGGCGAGGCGACCAAGACCGTTCCCTTCATTCTCGACGCCTCGAAGCGTTATCGCTTCACCATTCGCTTCGGCGAGGCGACGGCCAGTGACGACGCCGAAGGCGAGGTGACGGCCACGAGCCCCGTCCGCCCCTCCCCCGAGGCGGTCGAGGCGGCTCTTGCGCGCTTTGTCGGGGAGATCGAACAAGTCCCACCAATTTACTCGGCCATTAAGGTCGATGGCGAGCGTGCCTATGATCTGGCCCGCGCGGGCGAAGCGGTGGAGCTCAAGGCGCGCCGTGTGACCATCCATGAGGCGCGCCTCCTCGGCTGCCCGGACGCCGACCATGCCGAGATCGAAATCCTTTGCAGCAAAGGGACTTACGTCCGCTCGCTGGCGCGCGATCTGTCGCTGGCGCTCGGCACCGTCGGCCATGTTTCGGCGCTCCGGCGGGTGGCCCATGGGCCCTTCCGCGAGGAATCCGCAATTCCGCTGGATAAACTCATGGCATTCGGCCATATTGCGCCCGCTTCCGAAGCCTTTTCGAGGCATTTGCTGCCGCTTGAGACCGCGCTGGACGACATCCCGGCACTGGCCTTGAGCGAACAGGATGCCTCCCGTTTAAGGCAAGGCCAGGGAGTTTTATTGCGCGGGCGCGACGCTCCGATCCTGTCGGGGCCGGTTCTGGCGACACACCGGGGACACCCGGTGGCTCTGACCGAGTACAGCCAGGGCGAACTGAAACCCGTGCGTGTTTTCAATCTCGATTCATAGGAGATCCCGATGTCGATTACGCCAGAGCGCAAAGCTCAGCTGATCAAGGAATTCGGCGGCAAGGAAGGCGACACCGGTTCGCCCGAAGTGCAGGTCGCGATCCTCACCGAGCGCATCACGAACCTCACCGAGCATTTCAAGGGCCATGCGAAGGACAACCATTCGCGCCGCGGCCTTCTGAAGATGGTGAGCCTGCGTCGTTCGCTTCTCGACTACGTCAAGAAGAACGACCAGAAGCGTTACGAGTCCCTGATTTCCCGCCTGGGAATCCGGAGGTAAAAACGGGGTGATCACTTCTCCCCATGACCTGAGTTTTCGCGCGACATGCGCCGGCGTGGTTTCGACCCCGCCGGCCATGGGCGCGTCTCGGTCCGAAGAGACAATCGTCCGTCAACGGAATAAAGCTCGCGTGTGGTCCTCTCTGCCGTCGTCTCACGGCTTGAGGTCCCTCACGGCTGTGCGCGGCGCATCAAGCGCGCCCTCGCGAGCCTGAACCGTTTATGTCCGGCCGCGACGTCAGCGGCAGAAATGGGCGCCGTCCGCCAGATGGTGGCAAGAACGCGAAAAACGCGGCGGCGCGGAACAGGAAATAGATATGTTTGATATCACACGCGAAGAAATTGAATGGGGCGGCCGCAAGCTCGTCCTCGAGACCGGCAAGATTGCCCGTCAGGCAGACGGCGCCGTGCTCGCGACCTATGGCGAGACCTCGGTTCTCGCGACGGTCGTCGGCGAGCGCAAGCCGAAGCCCGGCCTCGACTTCTTTCCGCTGACTGTGAACTACCAGGAAAAGACCTACGCCGCCGGCAAGATCCCCGGCGGCTTCTTCAAGCGTGAAGGCCGTCCGAGCGAGAAGGAGACGCTGGTCTCCCGCCTCATCGACCGCCCGATCCGCCCGCTCTTCGCCAAGGGCTTCAAGAACGAGACGCAGGTGATCGTCACCGTCGTCAGCCACGACATGGAGAACGATCCCGACATCGTCGCCATGGTCGCGGTTTCCGCCGCTCTCACGCTTTCGGGCCTGCCCTTCCTCGGCCCGATCGGTGGCGCGCGCGTCGGCTACATCAATGGCGAATACAAGCTCAACCCGCTGATCGACGAGATGCCGGAAAGCGCTCTCGACCTCGTCGTCGCCGGTACGGCGGACGCGGTGCTGATGGTTGAATCGGAAGCGAAAGAGCTTTCGGAAGAAACCATGCTCGGCGCCGTCATGTTCGGCCACCGCGAGTTCCAGCCGGTGATCGACATGATCATCCGCATGGCCGAGAAGTGCGCCAAGGAACCGCGCGCCTTCGAAGCGAAGGACGAGTCGGAGCTTGAAGGCGAGATTCGCGCGCTGGCCGAGGCCGACGTTCGCGCCGCCTATGGTCTCAAGGACAAAGGCGAACGCCACGAAGCCATCGCCAAGGCGAAGGACAAGGTCAAGGCCGCGCTCTGCAACCCGGAAGACCCCAATGCGGTTGCCGAAACGGCGGTCGGCGGCGTCTTCAAGGCGCTCGAAGCCGATGTCGTTCGCAACTCGATCCTCGACACGGGCATCCGCATCGACGGCCGCGACGTGAAGACGGTTCGTCCGATCGTTTCGGAAGTCGGCGTTCTGCCCCGCACCCACGGCTCGGCGCTCTTCACGCGCGGCGAGACGCAGGCCCTCGTCGTTGCCACGCTCGGCACGGGCGAGGATGAGCAGTTCATCGACGCGCTGGAAGGCACCTACAAGGAACACTTCCTGCTGCATTACAACTTCCCGCCCTACTCCGTCGGCGAGACGGGCCGCGTCGGCTTCACGGGCCGCCGCGAAGTCGGTCACGGCAAGCTTGCCTGGCGTGCGATGCGCGCCGTGCTGCCGCCCAAGAACGAGTTCCCCTACACGATCCGTCTCGTCTCGGAGATCACCGAGTCGAACGGTTCGTCCTCGATGGCGACGGTTTGCGGCTCCTCGCTCTCGCTCATGGATGCGGGCGTTCCGCTGAAGCGTCCTGTCGCGGGCATCGCGATGGGTCTGATCCTCGAAGGTGAGCGCTTCGCCGTTCTCTCCGACATTCTCGGCGACGAAGATCACCTCGGCGATATGGACTTCAAGGTGGCCGGTACGGAAGAGGGCGTCACCTCTCTCCAGATGGACATCAAGATCACCGGCATCACCGAAGGCATCATGAAGCAGGCCCTCGAACAGGCGAAGGGCGGTCGCGTCCATATCCTGGGCGAGATGGCCAAGGCGCTCACGACGGCCCGCAGCGAGCTCGGCGAACATGCGCCGCGCATCGAAGTGATCACGGTGCCGACCGACAAGATCCGTGAAGTCATCGGCACGGGCGGCAAGGTCGTTCGCGAGATCGTCGAAAAGACGGGCGCGAAGATCGACATCTCCGACGACGGCACGATCAAGGTCGCGTCGTCCGACGGCGTCTCGATCAAGAAGGCGATCGACTGGATCCGCGGCATCGTCGCCGAGCCGGAAGTCGGCCACATCTATGAAGGCACGGTCGTGAAGGTCGTCGATTTCGGCGCCTTCGTGAACTTCTTCGGTCCGCGTGACGGCCTCGTGCACATCTCGCAGATGGCGCCGACCCGCGTCGAGAAGGTTGCCGACGTCGTCGCCGAAGGCCAGAAGGTCAAGGTGAAGCTCCTCGGCTTCGACGAGCGCGGCAAGGTTCGCCTCTCGATGAAGCATGTGAACCAGGAGACGGGCGAAGAGATCGTCTACGAGAACGAGCCCGCCGAGCAGCCGCGCGAAAAGCGCGAAGGCGGTGGCGGCGATCGCGGCCGTCGTCGTCCGCGCGACTGAGCCTTTCGTCAGGCCAGAAAGATCAAGGGCGCCGGATTAATCCGGCGCCCTTTTTATTTCCGCTGCATCAGCTCGATGCGATTGCCGAACGGGTCGAAGACGAAGATGCGGTCATAGCCTTCGATCTCAGTGTCCTCGACCAGCCGATAGCCGCCCGCGCGCGCCCGCGCGATGAGCGTCGCAAGATCGCTGGTCAGGAAGGCGATATGCGCCTTGGTCGCCGCGTGAAAATCCTTGTCGACGCAGAGATGGAGTCGGAGCGGCCCTAGCTCGAACCAGCCGCCGCCGCGCGTGGCGAGTTCCGTCGGCTTGGGCACTTCTGTGAAACCCAGCACATCGACGTAGAAGCGCCGGGCCTCTTCCTCCCCAAGAGCGGGGATCGCAATCTGAACGTGGTCTATACCGGTAAGCATCGAACCTCCGGTTACGCGTGATCAGTTGCCGTTGTCCTGGTCGTTCGTCATTTCCTCGGCGCGTGGCAGGCCGATGATGTTGTAGCCGCCATCGACGTAGTGGATCTCGCCGGTAACGCGGGCCGAAAGGTCGGAGAGCAGGTAAAGGCCGGCGCCGCCGACATGTTCGAGCTCGATCGTTTCCTTCAGCGCCGAATGCGTCTTGTTCCACTTGTGAACGAAACGCGCATCGCCGATGGCGGAGCCCGCCAGCGTCCGCATCGGGCCCGCTGAGATCGCATTGACACGGATGCCGTCGCGGCCGAAATCGGCAGCGAGGTAGCGCACGCTCGCCTCGAGCGCGGCCTTGGCGACGCCCATGACGTTGTAGTTGGGCATCACGCGTTGCGCGCCTTCATAGGTCAGCGTCACCATCGAGCCGCCATTGGGCATCATCTCGGCGGCGCGTCGCGCGACATCGGTGAAGGAGAAGCAGGAAATATCCATCGAGCGCAGGAAGTTCTCGCGCGTCGTGTCGGCGTAGCGGCCCTTGAGCTCGCTCTTGTCGGAATAGGCGATGGCGTGGACGACGAAATCCAGCGTGCCCCATTCCTGCTTCAGCGTCCGGAACACCGAGTCGAGGCTCTGGCTGTCGGTCACGTCGCAGGGCAGGAGGATTTTCGACCCGACAGACTCCGCCAGCGGCTTCACGCGGCGGCCGAAGGCTTCGCCCTGAAAGGTGAAGGCCATTTCCGCGCCATGCAGCGCCAGCGCCTGCGCGATGCCCCAGGCGATCGAGTGGTCGTTCGCGACACCCATCACAAGGCCGCGGCGCCCCTTCATCAAGGGCCCGCTCATCACCAAGCCTTCGCCACCTGTCTTTTGATCCGAACCGTGCATATTCGTTTTCGACCCGTCTGTTTCCAGGTTGTTTTGGCCGGCTTTTGTGTCAGCCGTTATAGCGCTGGAAGGCCAGCGTCGCGTTGGTACCGCCGAAGCCGAAGCTGTTGGAGATCGCCAGATTGATGTTCGCCCCGTCGATGCGTTCGCGCACGATATTCGCGGCGGCGACTTCGGGATCGATTTCGTCGATGTTGGCGCTCGCCGCGATGAAGCCGTTCTGCATCATCAGCAGCGTGTAGATCGCCTCATGCACGCCCGCCGCGCCCTGCGCGTGGCCTGTGAGCGACTTCGTGGCGCTGATCGGCGGCGTCTTGTCGCCGAAGACTTCGAGGATCGCCTTGATCTCGGGAATGTCGCCGACCGGCGTCGAGGTCGCATGCGGGTTGATGTAGTCCACCGGCGCCTTCAGATCCTTGATCGCCATGCGCATGCAGCGCACCGCGCCCTCGCCCGAGGGGGCGACCATGTCGGCACCATCCGCCGTCGCGCCATAGCCGACGAGTTCGGCATAGATCTTCGCGCCGCGCGCTTTCGCGTGTTCGAGTTCTTCGAGAACCAGAATGCCGCCGCCGCCCGAGATCACGAAGCCGTCGCGATCCTTGTCATAGGCGCGGCTTGCCTTGTCCGGCGTGTCGTTGCGCTTGGAGGACATGGCGCCCATGGCGTCGAAAAGAACGGAGAGCGTCCAGTCGAGTTCCTCGCCGCCGCCGGCGAACATGATGTCCTGCTTGCCCCACTGGATCATTTCGGCCGCATTGCCGATGCAATTCGCGGAGGTCGAGCAGGCGGAGCTGATCGAGTAGTTCACGCCCTTGGTCTTGTACCAGGTCGAAAGATTGGCCGAGCAGGTGGACGACATGGCTTTCGGCACGGCGAAGGGGCCGACCTTCCTGGGGCCCTTGGCCGGATCGCGCGCGACATCGGCCGCGGCGACGATGGCCTTGGTCGAAGGACCGCCCGAGCCGACGATCAATCCCGTCCGCTCGTTGCTGACGTCGGAGGGTTCGAGGCCGGCGTCGCGGATCGCCTGTTCCATGGCGATCGAGGCATAGGCCGCGCCATCGCCCATGAAGCGGCGTGCGCGCCGGTCGACGGCGGCGTCGAGATCGATCTTCAGGCTGCCATGAACCTGGCTGCGAAAGCCCATCTCGGCATAGGTGTCGGATTTGACGATGCCGGAACGGCCCTCACGCAGGCTGGCGAGAACTTCCTGCGTATTGTTGCCGATCGAGGAGACGATCCCCATGCCGGCGACGACCACTCGTCTCATGGCAGCCTCATTGTTGGTGTGAACGGGTTGGTACGAATGGAATTGCCGCCTCCGTCAGGCCGGCTGATCTTCCGTCGAGAGCCCAACCCTCATATCGCTGATCGTATAGGCAAGCTCGCCATCCGCAAGGATGGTGCAATCGGCAACGCCGAGAACCAGGCGGCGATTGATGACGCGCTTGAGCTGGATATTGTATTCGATCTTCTTCACCGCGGGCGTGACCATGGCGGAGAATTTCACTTCGCCGACGCCGAGCGCGCGGCCCTTGCCCTTGCCGCCGATCCAGCCGAGGAAGAAGCCCAGCAGCTGCCAGGCGCCGTCGAGGCCGAGGCAACCCGGCATGACCGGGTCGCCCTCGAAATGGCAGGGGAAGAACCAGAGGTCCGGATGGATGTCGAACTCGGCCTTGATCAGACCCTTGTCGTGATCGCCGCCCTTGTCCGAAATCTGCGTGATCCGGGAGATCATCAGCATTGGAGGCAGAGGAAGCTGCGCATTGCCGGGACCGAACATTCGGCCGTGGCTGCATTCGAGAAGATCTTCGTAGGTGTAACTCGACTTTTGCTCAGCCATACCCCGTCCGCTCAACTATGCCCTTTTCGTCAGCTCTCGTGTGAGCGATAGGGCTATCCCCGGCTCAAGGGCAAGGTTCTCTCCCTGCCCCGGTTTCCTCGACGCGCTTCCTAACATATAGGGCGGCTCGCGGAAACCCACGCGATATGCGCTACAAAGCCCCGCCTTGACAAAAGCGTGACTGTGACTACATTTTGGACATTGTAATCATTACAAACTGGCGTCTGTTCGACATGAGCAGGCGAAAGGATGAAGACCGTGACCCAGGATCGGCCCTATAGCCAGACGCTCACCCGCTTGCGGGAAGCAGGCCTGCGCCCGACCCGCCAGCGCCTCGCGCTGGGTCGCCTTCTGTTCGATGGCGGTGATCGTCACGTCACGGCTGAAGCCCTTCACGAGGAAGCACAGGCCGCTGGCGTCAGCGTTTCGCTGGCCACCGTCTACAATACGCTTCACCAGTTCACGGAAGCCCATCTGCTGCGCGAAGTCGTGGTGGACAGCGCCCGCACCTATTTCGATACGAATGTCAGCGACCACCACCATTTCTTCCTCGAGAACTCGGGCTCGCTGATGGATATCGACGGCAACAAGATTGCCATTACGGGCCTGCCCCAGGCGCCGGACGGCACGGATGTCGCCCGCGTTGACGTCATCGTGCGTCTTCAGGGAACGCCCCGCGCGGCCGAATAAGCCGCCCGGCCATCTGCGAACCTTTCTCATATTTAGAATTATTCTAAGGTGTTGACCGCTCGCGGGCAGCGGCATTATGCTTTTCCTCAACCGCCTTCCCAGGCGGTGGCCGGACGGGGCTTCCCGCTCCGAAAACCGGCCAGAACTCCAACAGGCAGGCCGTAGGGACAGGCGCTCAACCTGTTCCGGACGGCGAAAGGTGAGGAACCCATGTCGCTCGCAAAATCCAAGACCCTCGACAATCTGAAGGCGGCCTTCGCTGGCGAGAGCCAGGCGAACCGTCGCTATCTCTATTTCGCCCAGAAGGCCGACGTCGAAGGCTACAACGATGTCGCCGCCGTGTTCCGCTCGACCGCGGAAGGCGAAACGGGCCATGCGCACGGCCATCTGGAATTCATGGAGGCGGTCGGCGACCCGGCAACGGGCGAACCCATTGGACCGACCAACCTCAACCTCAAGGCCGCCATCGTCGGCGAAACGCACGAATATACCGACATGTATCCGGGCATGGCGCGCACCGCGCGCGAGGAAGGCTTCGACGAGATCGCCGACTGGTTTGAAACGCTGGCCAAGGCTGAAAAGAGCCACGCCGGCCGCTTCCAGAAGGCTCTCGACAGCCTCGCCTGAGCGCTGAAAGAAATCGCGAGGGAGGCGGGCTTCGGCCCGTCTCCCTTTCGCGGTCAAATCGAATCGCGGGAGGGGATTGAATGAAAGAAGGCAGCACCGAAGCGCCGACGCGCCATCCGATCGAGTGGCAGAACCCGGACTTCTACGATCTCGACAAGCTCGACGCGGAACTGCGCCGGGTCTTCGACATTTGTCATGGCTGCCGCCGTTGCTTCAATCTCTGCGACAGCTTCCCGCGCCTCTTCGATCTCGTCGATGCGTCGCCGACCGGCGAACTCGACGAAGTGAAGTCGGAGGATTTCGCGCCGGTCATCGAAGCCTGCACGCTTTGCGACATGTGCTTCATGACGAAGTGCCCCTATGTGCCTCCGCATGAATTCAATCTCGATTTCCCGCATCTGATGCTGCGCTATCGCGCCGCCGAGGCGAAGCATGAGGGGCATTATCCCTTCGTGCCGGGACAGCTCGGACAGACCGATCGCAACGGCACGCTTGCCGCCCCCGTTGCGCCGCTCGCGAATTGGGGCTCGGCGCGCGGCAACAGGCTGACGCGGCCTGTGCTCGAAAAGCTGGCCGGGATCGATGCGCGCGTCGAACTGCCGAAGTTCTATGGCAAGACCTTCACCATGCGCGCGAAGGCGCAGGACAGGAACGGCGAGGCCGCGCCGAAGGATGCGCCCGCCAAAGGCCGCAAGGCGGCGTTCTTTGCCACCTGCTTCGTCAATTACAACAATCCGCAAGTGGGCGAGGCGGCGCGAAAGGTGCTGGCGCATAACGGCGTCGAAACCATCGTCGCCTATCCGGGCTGTTGCGGCATGCCCTATCTCGAACAGGGCAATCTCGCCAAGGTCGCGGGCCAGGCCGAAAAGGTTTCGCGCGAAATGTGCGAGCTGATCGACAAGGGCTATGACATCATCACGCTGACGGCGTCTTGCGGGCTTATGTTCAAGTTCGAATGGCCGCTCATTCTTCCCGACAATGCGGACGTCCAGAAGCTTGCGCAGGCGACTTATGACATCGACGAATATGTCGTCAACATCGCGAAGAAGGAAGGGCTCGCGCCCGGCCTCAGGCCCGTCGAAGGCGGTGTCACGGCGCATCTTGCCTGCCACGCCCGCGCGCAGAACATGGGCCCCAAATCCGCCGAGATGATGAAGCTCATCCCCGAGACGAAGGTCGATGTGGTGGAGCGTTGCTCCGGCCACGGAGGAACGTTCGGCGTGATGAAGGGAACCTTCGATCTGGCGATGAAGGTCGGCAAGCCCGCCGCGCGCAGCGTGGCCAAGACCGCCAACAAATACGTCACTTCCGATTGCCCGCTTGCAGGCAAGCATCTTGCGCAGGAGATCGAGACGCTGGACGAGGCGCAGGTGCCGAAGGTGCAGCATCCGATCGAGATCATGGCCCGCGCATGGGGCCTCATCGAATAAGAACGAGAAGTGGAGCGAAACAATGCCCGCATCCAGGCGCATCATCGAACGCAGCGACATCCTTTCGCCGGAGATCTATGCGAAGGAACGCAAGGAACGACGCGCCGCGATCACGGCGCTGAAGAAGAACCGCCGCGTCGCGGTCGGGCCTTATGCGACCTTCTACTTCGAGAATTACGACACGATGTTCCAGCAGATCCACGAGATGCTCTACATCGAGAAAGGTGGCGAGGAGCAGATCGCCGACGAGCTTGCGGCCTATAATCCGCTGATCCCCAAGGGGGACGAGCTCGTCACCACGCTGATGTTCGAGATCGACGACGAGGTGCGCCGCGACAAGGAGCTCCGCCGCCTCACCGGCGTCGAGGATCACATCTATATCGACATCGGCGGCTTGCGTGTGACGGCGGTGCCGGAAGGCGATGTCGAGCGCACGAAGGCCGACGGCAAGACGTCATCGGTTCACTTCCTGCATTTCCCGTTCAAGCTGCAGGAGATCGAGAAGTTCCGCGATCCGGCGACGCAGGTCATCATCGCCATCGCACATCCGAATTACGGGCACATGGCCATGCTGACGCCCGACACGCGCGCGGCACTCGCGGCGGACTTCGCCTAGTCCTACTCGAAGTTTTCGTCGGAATAGGTGCCCCAGATCGAGCCGCGTTCGACCCAGCCTTCATAGCCGCTCGCCTTGAGTTCGCACCAGGTCGCCTTGCAGGCCTTGATCTGCGCGACAACGCCGGGCTCGGCATAGGCGACGATGCCGGAGCTCGGGTTCGGTTCGGTGAGCAAGGCCACCGGTTCGCCGGTGCCGGCCTTGTTCTGGACAATCGCGGTGCGCCGCCCGTCGAGCATCGAATGCCAGACCCAGCCGACATCGCCTTCACGGTCGCGGATGCGGCGCCAGCGGTCGGACTCCGCTGTGATCTCGACAGGCAGGCCCTTCTTCTCGAAGACCCATTCGATCGGATAGTCGTCGCCGGGCCCGCGCCGCACATTGATACGGCCGGATTTGAGGCTGACGAAACGCGGCACGGGCAGGCCCGAGGCGGGGCTGACCGTCCGCTTGGGCGGCGCGGCGTTTGCGGGTTCCGGCGGCAGGATCTGCTGCGCGGCGGCGGGCTTTTCCGCCTTCGCCGTCTTGGCCTCTGCCGGCGCGATGCCCGCGATCAGCAACAGGCACAGCGCCGCGCCCCCGGCCTTGCGAAGGACGGAGCCGGCGTCATATCGATAAGGCCGGTAAATGGCGATGATGTCCGCTTTCCTGTTGCTTGACCCCCGCACCTTTATGACAAGGGCGCGGCGATCCGGTCAAGGCAGCATGGCACGATGCGCAAATGCCCCAGAACAGCTTTGTCCGCGCCCCTGCCCTCTGCTAGACAAGAGGCAGGCAGGGCCTGCGTCGGAGCGGGCTCAGGCAGTATGTTTCGCAGCGACCAGGCGTTCCGCGCATGACCCAGAAGAAGCCGCTCGTCATCGTCACCAGAAAGCTCCCCGACGTCATCGAGGCGCGCATGGACGAGCTCTTCGACGTCCGATTGAACAAGGACGATCACCCGATGACGACGGCGGAACTCGTCGCCGCCGTTCGCGAGGCCGATGTGCTCGTTCCCACGGTCACCGACCGGGTTGACGCGAAGGTGCTGGCGCAGGTCGGCCCGCAACTCCGCCTCATCGCGCAATTCGGCACCGGCATCGACAATATCGACGTCGAGACGGCGCGCCGTCGCGGCATTACGGTCACGAATACGCCGGGCGTGCTGACGGAAGATACGGCCGATATGACCATGGCGCTGATCCTTGCAGTGCCCCGCCGTCTTGCCGATGGCGCGCGCTATCTGCGCGACCATAATGGCGAATGGCCGGGCTGGTCGCCGACATGGATGCTCGGCCGCCGCATTTTCGGCAAGCGTCTCGGCATTATCGGCATGGGCCGGATCGGGCAGGCAGTGGCGCGCCGCGCGCGCGCCTTCGGTCTTGAGATCCACTACCACAACCGCAAGCCCGCCAATGCCGTGATCGAGAAGGACCTCGAAGCGACCTATTGGGAGAGTCTCGATCAGATGCTCGCCAAGGTCGATATCGTCTCGGTCAATTGCCCCCACACGCCTGCGACCTACCATCTACTGAATGCGCGGCGGCTGAAACTGATGCGGCCTGAAAGCTATATCGTCAACACCGCGCGCGGCGAGGTGATCGACGAGAACGCGCTCGCACGGGCGCTGGAAGCGGGCGAAATTGCCGGCGCCGGCCTCGACGTGTTCGAGCAGGAACCCATCGTCAATCCGCGTCTTCTCGGGCTCGACAATGTGGTGCTGCTTCCGCATATGAGCTCGGCCACCATCGAGGGCCGCGTCGAGATGGGCGGCAAGGTCATCGTCAACATCAAGACCTTCATGGACGGCCACCGTCCGCCGGACCGGGTCATTCCGGCGATCATGTAATCTTCGTAATCTGTCCGTACTCGCCGGGAAATTAAGATTCTCCTTGGCACTTTCGATGCAGGCTTTGCGGCGCCGCGCCGATCTGGGGCGCGGTCTGCCGCGATAGACGCCCTGCGATGAAACATATTGCCGACCATGTGTCCGGACGGGACAACAATTTCAACCTGATCCGCTTTGCGGCAGCGGGTACGGTTGTCTTCGCGCATAGTTTCATCGTGGCGACCGGCGACCGGTTTGCCGGGCCGTTTGTCGCGGCGACGGGGCACGATCTCGGCTATCACGCGGTTAACGTCTTCTTCGTGGCGAGCGGCTTTCTGATCGCCGGAAGCTGGCTTGCGACGCCGTCATTGCCCGCCTTTCTGTCGGCCCGCCTGCTGCGCCTCTGGCCGGCGCTGCTGCTCTGCGCGGCCCTCGTCACCCTGATTGTCGGGCCGGGGCTCACTGCCCTGCCGCTGCACGACTATCTTCACGCGAGGGGTACATGGGAATTCGTGCCGCGCGTCGCGAGCCTGATCGGGGCGAACAGCACCCTTCCGGGTGTCGCCACCACGCTGGCGACCGATCCTGCCATCGACGCGCCGCTCTGGACGCTCAAATACGAAGTGCTCTGCTATCTCGCGCTGGCGACGTTCGGACTTTGCGGCGGCTTTTCGACGTCGCGCCATTTCTGGCTCTGCATGGCGCCGATCATGGTCGTCCTCGCCGTCTTGAGCCTCATGCCGATCGCGCATGATGTGACGCATCCTTTCGACCACATCATTCGCTTCGGCCTCTGCTTCGGCCTCGGCACCATCGCCCGTTATGCGGCCACCCGCGTTCCACTGACCGCATGGGGCATCGCCGCCGCTTTCGGCTTCGCGCTGCTCGCGCGCGAGACGGTTGCTTATGAATTCGCGCTCTGCCTGCTGACGGCCTATGCGACCATCTGGGCGGCGCTTGTGCCCTCGGCCTTACTGCGGGGTTTCAACCGGCTCGGCGATTATTCCTACGGCCTCTATATCTACGCCTACCCGATCCAGCAGGTGCTCGTGCAGCGCATTCCGCGCCTGACCCCGCTCATGCTTTTCGCGCTGGCCATGCCTTTGGCCCTCGCTCTGGCGTCGGTCTCGTGGCACTGGCTCGAACGCCCCTGCCTCGCGCGTAAACGCGACCTTGCCGTCTGGCTGGGAGGTTTCAGGCGTGCCCGGTCAAATCCCTGATCGAGGGATTCTCGCCCGATAACGGATTCTTCGGGTCATGGGGAAGACGCAGCGTGCGGAAGCGCGTGTCGAGCGCGTCATAGATGAGCAGCCGTCCCGCAAGACTCGTCCCTGCTCCGGTAATTTCCTTGATGACCTCGAGCGCCATCATAGAGCCGATGACGCCGGTGAGCGCGCCGAGCACGCCCGTTTCCTCGCAGGCCGGAAGACTGCCCGGAGGCGGCGCTTCGCCGACAAGGTCGCGATAATTCGCGAAAGGTTTTCCCGTCTCGTCCCGTTCCCAGGATTTGAAGGTCGCGACCTGACCCTCGAAAGGGCCGACCGCGCCGGAAACGAGCGGCACCTTTGCCAGATGGCAGGCATCGTTGACGAGAAAGCGGGTCGGGAAATTGTCGCAACCATCGGCCACGATGTCGTAGCGCGAGATGATGTCGAGCGCGTTGGTGGCGTTGAGCCTCACCTGATGCGCTTCGACCTTCACATCGGGATTGATCCGCGCGAGGCTTTCGCGCGCGCTCTCGACCTTCGCCTTGCCGACATTGCCCGTGTCATGAATGATCTGGCGCTGAAGATTGGACAGCGACACCGTGTCGTGGTCGACAATGCCCAGCGTGCCGATGCCGGCGGCTGCCAGATACATGAGGCATGGCGCGCCCAGCCCGCCCGCGCCGATGACGAGCACGCGGGCGTTGAGAAGTTTCTGCTGGCCGGGCCCGCCGATCTCCTTGAGGACGATGTGGCGGGCGTAGCGCTCAAGCTGGGTATCTGAAAGCGGCATCTGTATTCTCCGCCTCCTTTGCGCCATGCGCGAGGCTCGCTGTCAATGCTGCCCGCATTCTAGGCGGGCGTCAGCACCACCGTCTGGCAGGCGCGGCCGATCGGGCCTTTCTCGTCATAAAGCTTCGAGTCCGTGAGGCCGAGCCCGCTGTCGCGCCAGTCGGATTCCGGCGTCACGCCGATCCAGGAGCCGACAGGCGGACGAGAGATATGGACCACGACATCGATATTGGGAAAGCCCCAGCGCGGCGGCCAGAACTCGGTGCCCGAAAGCCAGTAAGGCGTGCCGTTGTCGGCAAAGGCGAAGACGTTTGCGAGCGGCGCCTCGAAAGGCACCATGGGCCGCTTCATCCGGCCCCACTTCGTGCCATTGCCATCGTCGCGGACGTCGAGCGCGTCGAAAAAGGTCGTGCGCGATTGCGGGCCGCGCGCACCCCAGATGGGAAGCGCGGATGGATCGAAGGGCGCGGGTGCCACCGCGACGCGGTTGAGTTCCGGCAGCGAGATCGGCTTCACGAATGCGGCGGAGGCCTTGGCGAGGAACTTGTCGCCTGCCCAGAGCGTCGCTTCGAGCATGGCGACGCGCCCGCCGGAGCGCAGCACCTCGATCCTCGTTTCGAGCTTTTCGAGCGGCGCAGGACGCAGGATCAGCACGGAGGCGGTCATGGCCTGCCCCCAATCCTCTTCGCGGGCGCGCTCTTCCATCGCCGCCACGAGAAGGCCGGAGACCGCGCCGCCATGAAGGCCGCGGAAGGCACCGGCTGCCTCCACATGCGGCTCCCAAAAGGCGCCAGCACGCGTGAAAACAGGCTCAAGCCTGGTATCGACGATATTCAAATCACGCTCTCCCACAGGCAGAAACAGACCCCGAAACTGGGTTCCAAAAGAGAACCTGTCAAGCTAATCTCCTATTCAAAGGAGAACAGGCCATGCGCTGGGAAGATCTGGATCGCGAGCATTGCTCGCTTGCCCGTACGCTTTCGGTGGTCGGCGACCGTTGGACGCTGATGGTCTTGCGTGAATGTTTTCTGGGCATGCGCCGTTTCGAGGAATTCGAGGCGCGCCTCGGCATCGCGCGGCATGTGCTGGCCGATCGGCTGAAGAAACTCGCCGAGGCGGGTGTCCTTGCCAAACATGCCTATCAGGAGCGCCCGCGCCGCGAGGAATATCGCCTCACCGAAAAGGGCCTCGACCTCTATCCCGCGATCCTCGCGCTGGTGCAATGGGGCGACCGTTACATGGCGGGCCCGGAAGGTGCGCCTATCGTCCGCGTGCACAAGACATGCGGCAAGGTCATGGATGGTGTGGTTGTCTGCTCGGAATGCGGTGAGCCGGTTCAGGCGCGCGACATTCGCGTCGAGGCGGGACCTGGCGCCGGCGACGAAACGCTGCCGAGGCCACAACGCGCCGGTTGAGCCGAGCGAGCTGAAGCGTCAGGCTTTGACCGGTTCGGCGATCGGGTCGCGCGAGAAGCGGTTGGCGATCACGCTCACGATCAGAAGCTGGAAGAAGTGGAACAGCATCAACGGCGCGATGATGAGCCCGAGCGCCGGATTGGCGCCGAACATGACCTTCGACAGCGGGACGCCCGTCGCCAGCGACTTCTTCGATCCGCAGAAAAGACAGGCAATCGTGTCCTCACGGTCGAGGCCTATAAGGCGTGCCGGAATTTTCATCAATTCGTAGACGGTGAAGAAGAGCACGACGACGCCGACGATAAGTCCTGCGAGAAGCGAGATGTCGTGGCTGCTCCAGACGCCAGCCTGGATCGAGTCGCAGAAGGAATTGTAGACGATCGCGAGAATGACCACGCGATCGCAGATCTTGAGCCACGAGCCGTTGCGCTTGGCCCATTCCGCGAGCCAGCGATGCGCGATCTGGCCGACCGCGGTGGGCACAAGTACGAGGAGCACGACCTTCAAGATAACGCTTTCGAGCGGCAGGGATTGGCCGGTCGAGCGCATGTACCAGGCCATGAGCAGCGGCGTGATGAAGACGCCGAGAAAGGCCGAGAGCGTCGCATTGAAGATGGCGACAGGCACGTTGCCGCGCGCGAGCGACGTCATGGCCACGGAAGAGGAAACGGTGCTCGGGAGCGCGGCGACATAGAAGAAGCCCAGCCAGACTTCCGGCGGATAGACGCCCTTCAGGAAATGACCGGCGGCGACCACGACGATCGGAAAGAGAACGAAAGTGGCGAGCTGCACCGCGATGTGCACCTGCCACTTGGCGAGGCCCGCCCGCATCTTTTCAGGCGAAAGCGTGAGCCCGTAGAGGAAGAAGACAATGACGAGGCCGTAACTTGCGACCCACTCCACGTGGAGCGGGCCGCCGGTTACACCTGGCGTCGGCCACAAGGCGGCGGCTGCGACGACGAAAATGAGGGCGAGCAGGAACCAATCGAGACCGAACTTTTGCAACATTCTACCGCGCGCCCGAGATCTTGAACTTGAAACTGGAGTTTTATAGCCCGTCGAAAAGGGCTGTCGAGAGATAACGTTCGGCGAAGGACGGAATGATGGCCACGATGGTCTTGCCTTTCATTTCGGGCCGCGTACCGATTTCGATGGCCGCCGCGATGGCCGCGCCGGAAGAGATGCCACAGGGAATGCCTTCGAGCTTCGCGGCCTTGCGGGCCGTTTCGAAGGCGGTTTCATTGCCGATGGTGACGACCTCGTCGATGAGCGTACGGTCGAGGTTGCCCGGAACGAAGCCCGCGCCGATGCCCTGAATCTTGTGCGGGCCGGGCTGGCCGCCGGAGAGCACGGGGCTGTCTTCCGGCTCGACCGCGATCATGCGGAAGCCGGGCTTGCGCGCCTTCAGCACCGAGCCGATACCGGTGAAGGTGCCGCCCGTGCCGACGCCCGAGATCACGGCATCGACCTTGCCATGCGTGTCGTTCCAGATTTGTTCGGCCGTGGTGCGGCGGTGGATTTCGGGGTTTGCCGGATTGTCGAACTGCTGGGGGCTGACCGAATTGGGGTGTTCACGCATCAGTTCCTCGGCCCGGGCGATGGCGCCCTTCATGCCCTTTTCGGCGGGCGTCAGCTCGATCTGCGCGCCGAGCAGCGCAAGCATCTTGCGACGTTCGATCGACATGCTTTCCGGCATGCAGAGGATAAGCTTGTAGCCCTTGGCCGCGCAGACGAAGGCGAGCGCGATGCCGGTATTGCCGGAAGTCGGCTCGATGATGACGGTATCGGGCCGGATCTTGCCTTGGGCTTCCAGCGCTTCGATCATCGCCGCGCCGATGCGATCCTTGACGCTGGCCAGCGGGTTGAAGAATTCGAGCTTGAGGAAGATGTCGGCGACGGCGCCGGCCTCTTTCGCCAGGCGATTGAGCCGGACGAGCGGTGTATCGCCGATGGTTTCGATGATGTTGTCGTAAGTCCGGCCGCGGCCGGGGACTTTCTTCGCTTCGCTCATCATGGCCTCCTGCGTTTGTCGTTCAGATCGTGAAATCGGCGGCGGGCGCTTCGCTTGCGGCGCTCGCGTTTTCGGCGCGACGGCAAAGATCGTCGATTGTGATCTTCTCCAGACGCTCCATCAAATCCCGCTGCACCTCTTCCCAGAGCGGCGCGATCACGCGCTCGCCAAGTTCGGAGGGGCCGGTCGTCACCGGATCGTCGGCGGATTCCATCGCGCCGACGACGCGCACCACCTCGCCCACCGTGATGCGGCGCCGCTCGCGGGCAAGCCTGTAGCCGCCGCGCGGACCGCGCACGCCCTTCAGGATGCTGGCATGGACGAGCTGCTGCATCACCTGTTCGAGATAGCGCTGCGGAATGCCCTGGCGCTTGGTGATTTCCTTCGACTGCACGGGATCGGGCCGCGCATTGATCGCAACATCGACCACTGCCTCCAGCGCAAGCCAGGTTTTCTTGGACAAGCGTAGCATGATGGCTCCCCTCAATTGCCTCTGGCAGCCGTGCCCGTCGAGCCGAAGCCGCCAGCGCCGCGCGTCGTTTCGTCGAGGCTCTCCACCTCGGCCAGCACGGCCTGTGTCACCGGCGCGACCACCATCTGCGCGATGCGCGTGCCGCGCGCGATGACGAAGGGCTCGGCACCGTGATTGACCAGAATGACCTTCACCTCGCCGCGATAGTCGCAGTCGATCGTGCCGGGCGAATTGAGAACCGTGACGCCGTTTTTCGCGGCTAGGCCCGAGCGCGGACGCACCTGTGCCTCGAAGCCCATGGGCAGCGCGATGGCAAGGCCGGTCGGCACCAGCGCGCGAGCGCCGGGGGCAAGCGTCAGCGGCTCCGCTTCATCCACCGCTGCAAGAAGGTCCATGCCCGCCGCGCCTTCCGTCTCGTAGCGCGGCAATGCGAGGCCGTTGCCGTGCGGCAGTCTTTGCACCGCGACGCGGATCGAAGCCGTCATGCGTTTTTATCCTTGTTCGTGAAATGCGCGAGAATCCGCCGCGCCAGCCGTTCCGCTACGGCCTGCTTCGGCAGGAGCGGCCAGTCTTCCTGGCCGTCGCGTGTGATGAGGTGAACGGTGTTGAGCTCGCCGCCCATCACGCCTGTTTCCGGCGAGACATCGTTGGCGACGATCCAGTCGCAGCCCTTGCGGGCGCGCTTGGCCACGGCGTGTTCGACGACCTTTTCCGTCTCCGCCGCGAACCCGACGACGAGCGGAGGCCTGTTGGCCGTGAGCTTTGAAATCGTGGCGAGAATGTCGGGATTTTCGATGAGCCTGAGATCCGGCGCCTTTGCGCCAGCCTCTTTCTTGATCTTCTGCGTAGCATCGACATCGACGCGCCAGTCGGCGACGGCAGCCGCGCAGACCGCGACATCGACCGGAAGCGAAGCTTCGCAGGCGGCCAGCATCTCGCGCGCCGTCTCGACATTCTTCACGGTAACGCCGGGCGGCGGCGGAAGATTGGTCGGGCCCGAAACGAGAACGGTTTCCGCGCCGAGACGCGCAAGGGCCGTTGCGATGGCATAGCCCTGCTTGCCCGACGAACGATTGGCGAGATAGCGCACCGGGTCGATCGGTTCATGCGTCGGGCCGGAAGTTACCAGCGCCTTGATGCCCTTCAGCGGCAGTTCGCCCTTGAAGGCGTTCTCGGAAAAATGCTGCTCGATGGCGGCAAGGATTTCGGCGGGCTCCGCCATGCGGACGAAGCCATATTCGTTGCAGGCCATCGGGCCTTCATTCGGCCCGACGATCTCGACGCCATCGGCCATGAGCTGTTCGAGATTGCGCTGCGTGGCGCGGTGGGCCCACATCCGCACATTCATGGCGGGGGCGATCAGCACCGGCTTGTCGGTGGCAAGCAGCGTCGTGGTGGCGAGGTCGCCCGTGAGCCCGTTCGCCATTTTCGCCATGAGGTCGGCGGTGGCGGGCGCGACGACCAGCAGATCCGCGTCGCGCGACAGCTCGATATGGCCGATCTCGGCCTCGCGCGTCAGGTCGAAAAGCGACTGGAAGACGGGCTCGCCCGTCAACGTGCCAACCGAAAGCGGCGTCACGAACTGGGCCCCGGCCTCGGTCAGGATGGTGCGCACCCGCGCTCCCTTGTCCCGCAACCGGCGGATCAGTTCGAGGCACTTATAGGCGGCGATCCCGCCCCCGATGATGAGCAGGATGCGGCGGTTTTGAAGCGCGCTGTCACTCACGGAATGAAAACTCCGGCTTTGGCAGGGGTGTCTGACGATACCTGTCGGCAAAGGGGAATATAGGGTTCTACGCCACAAATGTGGAGATAAATTATTTCCCCTCGATGAGATGGTAAAAATATTTCTTCTGTCCGCATCCTCGTGCCGGACCTGACACGGCATCCGGCTTCCCTGACGCAGTTCTGCAAAGATGGACCCCGGATCGGGTCCGGGGTGACGGCCTAGGGTTTGGCGACTTCAGAAAAGCCTGAGCAGCAGGACGGCGACCGCCGCGCCGACAACCGCCCAGAGAAGCGGGCCGCCTAGCCACGGCCGGTTCTGGGCGCGGGTGAGCGCCTCCGTCGAGGCGGGATGGAGCCTGATCCCCTCCTCGTCGATGCTTTCGGCGAAAAGCCGCGCGGTGCGCTCGGCGCGGTCCAGAAGTTCGGGAAGGTTGGTGACGAGCCGCCCGAGTTCGCGCGCGCCGGCTGCGGCCTCTTCAAGCCGCGTTTCGGGCGCGAGCCGCTCGATCATCCAGGACTTCAGGATCGGCTCGGCGCTGTCCCAGATGTTGTGGTCGGCGTCGAAGTTCCGCGCCACGCCTTCGATCACCACCATCGTCTTTTGCAGCAGGATGAGTTCCGGCCGCGTCTTCATGGCGAATTGTTCGGTGACCTGGAAGAGCTGCGCGAGAAGCCGGCCCATGGAAACATCGCGAGCGGGCCGTCCGAAGACCGGCTCGCCAATGGCGCGCAGCGCTTGCGCAAAAGCATCCACGCTCTTTGTGTGGGGCACGTAGCCCGCGATGAAATGCAACTCGGCGACGCGGCGATAATCGCGCTGCACAAATCCATAAAGGATCTCCGCCATCAGTCGCCGCTGTGCCACATCGAGCCGGCCCATGATGCCGAAATCGACGGCGACGAGCGTTCCGTCCGCATCGACGAAGAGATTTCCCTGATGCATGTCGGCATGGAAGAAGCCGTCGCGCAGCGCATGGGTGAGGAAGGACTGGATCGCCTGCGTGGCGAGTTTCTTCATGTCATGGCCGGCTGCGATGAGCGCAGGCACATCGGAAGCGGGAATACCGTCCACCCATTCGAGCGTCAGCACACGGCGCGAGGTGCGCTCCCAATCGACGGCGGGAACGCGGAAACCCTTGTCCTTTGCGATATTCTCCGCCATCTCGGACATGGCCGCCGCCTCGAGACGGAAATCCATTTCGAGCTTCACGCTGTCGGCAAGCGTCTGCACCGTTTCGATGGGGCGCAGCCGCCGCGCGGGCGCATAGACGCGATCGACCGTCTCTGCGGTCCAGAAAAAACTGTCGAGATCGCGCGCGAAATTCGCTTCCACATCGGGGCGCAGAACCTTCACGGCGACGTTGCGGCCTTCGCTGTGTGTCTCGTCGGGATGCGTGCGCGCCTTGTGCACCTGCGCGATGGATGCCGCGGCGACAGGCTCGCTCAGCGAGGAAAAGATCTCGCCGACGGGGTGGCCGAGTTCTGCCTCGATGATGGCCTGCGCCTCGCTCATCGGGAAAGGCGGCAGCTTGTCCTGCAGCCGCGTCAGGTCGGTGGCGAGTTCCGCGCCGATGATGTCAGGCCGCGTCGCGAGAAATTGTCCAAGCTTTATATAGGAAGGCCCGAGCTGTTCGAGCGCGGAGGCAAGGCGCGAAGCGGGTTCCGTGCCGTCCGCTTCCGGTGCGGACTGTTCCCAGGGGAGACGGAGCTTCGCGAGTCCAAGCAAGAAGAGAAGTGTCGCGGGCATTTCACCGCGCAGTTCCACCGGAAAGAGCGCGTCATGCCGCGCGAGCACACGGCCGGCGCGAACGAGGCGCGAGAGATTGCGGAAGGCGCGGAGCATGAAGTTCCCCGCTCCTAGAGCCGCCAGCCGGAATGGATCGCGGCGATGCCGCCGGTCAGGTTCCGGTACTGGACGCGCGCGAAACCGGCGGCCTCGATCATGGATTTGAATTTTTCCTGCGGCGGAAAGCGACGAATGCTCTCGACGAGATATTGATAGGGCTCGCCGTCGCCCGTCACCCATTTCCCCATCTGCGGGATCGCGCGGAAGGAATAGGCGTCATAGATCGCGTCGAGGCCCGGAACGGCGACCTGGCTGAATTCGAGACAAAGGAAATGGCCGCCCGGCTTCAGCACGCGATAAGCGTCGGCAAGCGCCTTCTCTATATGAGTGACGTTGCGAATGCCGAAGGCGATCGTATAGGCGTCGAAGCTGCGATCGGGAAAGGGAAGCCGTTCCGCATCGCCGCAGACGAATTCGACGTGTCCGCTATGGGCTTGCGCCTCTGCGCGGTTCTGACCGACGCCCAGCATATGCGGATTGATGTCGCAGACCGTGACATGGGCGTTGGGCCCCGCGCGGTCGAGGATGCGGAAGGCGATGTCGCCCGTGCCGCCCGCGACGTCGATATGATTGAAAGCCCGGTCTCCGCGCGGCGGATTGAGCCAGTCGATCATCGACTGTTTCCAGGCGCGGTGAAGCCCGCCGGACATCAGGTCGTTCATCAGGTCGTAGCGCGAGGCGACATGCTCGAACACGTCGTGAACGAGTTTGGCCTTTTCATCCTCGGCGACAGTCTTGAAGCCGAAATGCGTCGTCGCCTCGCCTTCCGGCGCGGCGTCGTCCTCGGTGGTGTGAAGTGTCGTGCTCATCGGGCGGACCATAGCCTAGCGGCTTCAACGGCGCTACTTTCGCGGGCGCGGTTTCTCCCGCCTCATCGTCGCAAGGCCAAAGTCACAAATAGAGCATGCCTGAACTACCTGAAGTCGAAACCGTCCGCCGGGGGCTCGCGCCGGCTCTCGAGGGGCGCCGGATCAGGCTCGCGACCCAGTGCCGCGCCAATCTGCGTTATCCCCTGCCCGAACGTTTCGCCGAACGGCTGACGGGGAGGTTGGTCAAGAGGCTCGACCGCCGCGCGAAATATATCCTCGCCCGGCTCGAAGGCGGTGAGGTGTTGCTCATCCATCTCGGCATGTCCGGCCGCTTCACCATTCATCCTCCTGCGGGCACCGGCG
>DAIEIL010000029.1 GCA_027352645.1 Rhodobiaceae bacterium
GATCTGCTGCTGAAGCACGATGCCTATGCGGTTTGCGACGAGGTTTATGAGCATCTCGTCTTCTCCGGCCACCGGCACATTCCGCTGATGACGCTGCCGGGCATGCGCGAGCGCTGCGTGCGTATCGGTTCGGCGGGCAAGACCTTCTCGCTCACGGGCTGGAAGATCGGCTACATCACGGGCCCCGAGCATCTGATGACGCCGATCATGAAGGCGCATCAATTCGTGACTTTCACCACGCCGCCGGCGTTGCAGACCGGCATCGCTTTCGGACTCGGCAAGGATGACGGCTATTTCCATGCGCTCGCGAGTTCGCTCGAGGCCAAGCGCGATCTGATGGCGAAGGGGCTTCGTGAAGCGGGTTTCGATATCCTGCCCACCGATGGCACCTATTTCATCACGGTCGATTTTCGTCCGCTCGGCTTCAACGGGACGGACGAGGAATTCTGCCGCGACATCACCGTGAAGGCGAAGGTCGCCGCCATTCCGCTGTCGGCGTTTTATCCGCCTGATGCACCTTATGCGCCGCGCCATCTCGTGCGCTTCTGCTTCTGCAAGCAGGACGCGATCATCACGGAGGCGAGCGTGCGCCTGAAGGCCTATGCAGCGCGGGCCTGATCGAACCATGTTTCAGAACGGATCGTTGTTACGGGCGCGCGACGCTATATACTTCACGCGCGCATCATCTCACGGCCATGTTTTCAAAATATGCTCTCGATCGTAACGACCTGCAAAAATCGGCTGCATCATCTGCAGCAGACATTACCATTGATGCTCCGGCAGTCTTTCGCTGAGGTCATTGTCGTCGATTATGGATGCGGGCAAGGCACCGCGGCCTGGGTGACGCAAAATCATCCCGCGGCGAGGGTGGTCAAGGTCGAGGACGATCCCGGCTTTTGCCTTGCGCGGGCGAGGAACATCGGCGCGGCGAATGCTGCGCACCCGTTCCTGTGCTTTGCCGATGCCGACACGATCTTCAAGGCGGATGTTGGAGGATGGTTCGAACGCAACGCGCGAGAAAACACTCTCTACCGCTTCGTAGAAAAGGTTGACGATCTCGCCGGCTTTGCCATTTGCAGCAGGGTCAATTTTCAGAAAGTTGGCGGTTACGACGAAGCCATTCGGGGCTGGGGGCACGAAGACACCGACCTTTACGAACGGCTGGGCATGATCGGCGTCGTTCAGGGCGATCTTCCGGCTGGTGTGCTCGATGCCATAAGGCACGGAAACGACGAGCGTCAGTTCGGCAAGAACGATCCGGGCGGTTATCAATCGCGACGGGAGGCAGTCGCTCTCGGCGAAGTATACCGGCTCATCAAGATAGATGCGATGCGGTTGCTCGGCACGGAACTGGCGCCGGAGGTCCGCAAGAAATTGTTCGAGCAGGTTTTGGCGCTTCATAATGATGCGCGGAACAATGGTCGGGACGTGTTTTACATCAATGTCGATTTGCCGCTTCAAGGCGCGCGCAATGTCTATTCCAACGCAACGCGGCGTCTGAGCTATGCGGCGCCTGTTCAGCCGTTCGTGACGGGCTAGAAAATCGGATGGGGCCCCATAGCGGATCCCGAAGACCAAACCAGTGGTTCACCGCGATAATCAATACGCAGTCTTCATGACGGAAGCGCGCTATTCCCGACCGCGCCGGCCGGGACTGCATTCCGTTGCGCATTCAATCTGACGTCATTCGGGATTGGTCAAATCCGGTGCCAGTTTGGCGGGGTGACGTCGCTTGTGTCATAGTCTTTTGTCTTGCCGTTGGTTCCGAACCAGCGCCGCGGCGCTATGACGGTCTTGTCCGGGTTTTTGCCAAGCCAGGCGCCCCACCATGAAAATGAGCTATTGGCGATGATGTGGTGACTGCAATGCGTCATCAGACACATATCGACGATGTTTGATTTGTGGTTGCTATAGAGCCACCTGGAACCTTTGAAAAGCGGCTGCTCGGTGCACCAGCCGATGTCATCGCTGAAGACGAGAACCGGCATCGATTCCGGTACCATCTCCAGTGCCTGCTCATAGTACTCCATGCTGCATGTCGGATGGTTCGCCTCCTGCTCCAGATAGTCCGTGCGCCGAACATGAAGCGAGACGACCGGCTGGCCTATGGGCATCATGGCGTTGCGGCAGTGATCCTCGACGCTGGAATTGAACTGAAAGTCCCGACGAACTCTGTCTTCAACGTGCTTGAAGTATCTCTCGCTCTGGAAATAGCCGTATAAATCGGCATCGTTCGGGCACTCATCCACAAAAGCCGCGTCGTAATGGAATTGCCGCTCTCTGAATTCCTTTGCCGCCACCTGCCAGCCTCTCACCTTGAGGCCCGGGAGGTCGAAGGCCTGCAGGAGCTGGTGATCCTTCCAGGCATCCTCCGCCAGGGAAGGGGGGATGCAGTATTCGTAGCCATGGCGGCTGGAAATTCCGACGAGTGCCGCATATTGGAACATCTGATTTCCGAGGCGCCCCAGCCGACCCAGCGAATTGAAGCTTAGCAAAATCAACCCCGTAATCGTGCAACTGCCAGAAATATGCCGTCATCTGATAAAGGCGGAGTGGAATATTAGGGGCATTGGGCCGCTTGTAAATCCCGCGCGGCGCACCATCTATTTGTCAGCGCCGGTTCTGCCTATGCCCCTCGATGTGAGGGGCTCATCGCGAACCCGGGCACCGACGGCCAGATGTACGCCGCGCTGCCGCTGCGCTCTTTCCTCAAAGACGAAGACCGCCTGCTCGACAATAGTGTCGCCCGGGCGGAACTCTGCAGCCGCCCTTGGGAGCGGCCATCACATGAACACAAGAACCAACACAAACACCTCTGCCCGCCGCACAGGAAGGTCGCAGGCTTCGGGCAACCGGACGCAATCGGGCAACCCAGCCCAGTGGCGCCAGAGCTTCGAGCGCTATTGCGCGCTGGCGCAAAGCGAGAGCGACGACCGGGTCGCCCGCGAAAATTACTACCAGCATGCCGAGCATTACCTGCGGCTCATGCATGAGGCCGAGGCGGTAGCCTAATCCCACATTGCCGATATTTCAGGTTGCCGACGGGCTTTCCGGGGCTGGCCGTATGATCTCCGCCCGGGTAACGTCCGCCGGGGTGGGCGCCCGCTTTCTGCCGTAATGGCCGGGCCCGACTGCGCCGGGGTTGGACTGGCCGGGCTGGAGATGACGTGTCGTTGATATTGTCGCATGAGGATGGGCCTGCTTTGGCTGCGGCCGGGATGATACGTCTCGATCCGGCCGATCCGCTTGCCCCGCCTCCGCCCGCACCGCGCAGCCGTTGGAACCTGCCGCTTACGGTGGTGCTTGCCTTCCTTATCAATGTCCTCGTCCTGGTTGGGCTCTTCCTGCGTCTGCCGGACAGGCCGAAGCAACGCCCGGCCGAGCCGGAGGCGATTTCCGTCGAGTTGGTGAAGCCGCAGGAAAAGCCGCAACCCCAACGCCAGCCCAAACCCGAGCCGAAACCTCAGCCTGAGCAGAAGAAGCCCGAAGAGCAGAAGCGCCAGGAGAAGCAGAGCTATTTCGAGTCGGGCGGTAGCCCCGAACTGAAAATGGGCCGCGCGCCGAAGCAGGAGCAGGCGCCAGAGAAGGCGCCAAAGCCCGAGGCGCGGGAGAAAAAGAAAGAGCCGCCCAAGATCGCCATCCCCGACTGGGCCCTGCTTCCGGGCGGCGACGTTCCGAAGCCGCTGAAGGGCGAGAGCAGCACTCAGGCTAGCGGGGCGCCGTCGAAGCTCATCAACAGCGCCCTGTTGGGGGAGGGCGGCGGCGACGCCTATCTCAACGCGCTGCGCAAACGCATCGGCCGCAATGTCGTCTATCCGCCGACGGGCGGCGGGCGGCATGGAACGGCAGTCTGGCAGATCGTCGTCAGCCATGCCGGGAACGTCAAAGGGGTCAAGCTCATGCGCTCATCCGGCCATTCGGATCTGGATTATGCGGCGCTCAAGGCCATCGAGCGATCGGTGCCGTTCGACCCGCTTCCGAACAATTACGCGAATATGGTCGTCATCGTTGCGCCGCTGCCCGTGCCCTTCGAGCCGTGACAAATTCTAGTCTTCGGGGCGTTCTGGCTCAGTCATGAAACCGAATGTGTCTGGCAACGTCCGCAACCTCGACGGTCAGGAATGGCGTTGTTATGTTGGTGGACAGTTCAAACAGCATCCGCCGTTCGTTTTCTGACGAGAACTTTTTAGATTTTGAAAATACGGAAGGAAGGAGCAGGTGCTCATAGAATGCGTGCCAGTAGCGAGTGTTTATCTCGTGGATCGTTTCTTTTGTTAGGTCACCGGTGCCGAATGTTCTTAGAAAGTCGTCAAGGTCATCGGTATCTATCGACATATATTTTGCGTCGGCATACTGAACATCTCTAATGTGGTAGCGAATGCCTCCGAGTTGCTCACAAATTAGAGCGCCGAATGTAGTTGGATCGATGATTTGAATGAGATGGGTGCCAAATTTTTCGCGCATTTTTTCAAGTCGACGAAAATTTGTTGGTCGAGCGGCGACACCGCAAAATACTGCGCAGTTAAATCCCGATGTTGCGGTAAGGTTGAATGACTTCTGTTCGCCTTCGAGAAATACTGTGGCGTAGCCTTCTAGATGATCGGCTCGGCCATCATCTTCTGTGGTTCGATAGTAGCTTGGCGTTCCGAGGCGAAGCGATCCTCGCTTGAGGTGAGCAAGTGCCTCGTCGTCCACGAATTTGAAAAAGGAGGGTTTGTGAATATCGGGGAAGTCGCTGCGCTCCAGGAATCTCGGCGCGGCACGTCTTGTGGCAGGCCTTTCGGAAATGCCCTCAAGATAATTCAAGCTCGCTTGAGCAAAGCCTCTCTTTTGCGAGGTCGCAAGATGGGCGCCCACGCTCATAGCGTGAACAAGTATAGAATTACCTTCGAAAAAGAGGTGGTGGCCCTTATCCGCGTCGAAGATTTCGTGATACGAGGGCGAAGGGCCTTGAGGCATGCGGGCTGACCCTCTCTAAGTGTGGTCTTGGCAGCTTACGACCAACAAAGCCTAGCTAAGAGAGGGTACCTTTACAAACAGAGGCATCTCTACTAGCTTCCGCGCCATCATGAACACGTCGCTGATGCTGAAAAAACAGAAAGCCACCACGACCGTCCTCGGGCGGGCGAGGGCGCGCATCTGAACGAAGCATCAGAGCGATCCTTGAAGCCCCGCCGGTCAGGACGGGGCTTTGTTGTTTCAGGGCCCCGTTCTCCGGCACCACGGAGATAAAAATGGGTTCCAGTCTTTCTTCCCCTCTCGTCGCCATCGTCGGCGCGACCGGCGCTGTCGGCGTCGAGATGATCCGCTGCCTCGAAGAGCGCAACTTCCCGCTTTCGGGCCTGCGCCTTCTCGCCTCGCCGCGTTCCGCCGGCCGCAAGCTCAAGTTCCGCGATCAGGAGATCGAGGTTGAGCCGCTGACCGAGCGGAGCTTCAAGGGCGTGGGCATCGCGCTTTTTTCGGCGAGCGGAACCGTCTCGCGCCAGTTTGCGCCGATTGCGGTGAGCGAGGGCGCCATCGTGGTCGACAATTCCTCGGCCTTCCGCATGGACGCCAACACGCCGCTCGTCGTGCCAGAGATCAATGCGAGCGAGATCGCGCGGCACAAGGGCATCATCGCCAATCCGAATTGCGCGGCGATCATCTCCATCACGCCACTCTGGCCGGTGCACCAGCGCAATCCGATCAAGCGTCTCATCGTCGCGACCTATCAGGCGGCGTCGGGCGCGGGCGCGGCTGCGATGGAGGAGCTGCGCGCTTCCACGGAGGCCTATCTGCAGGGCCGCGAGTACAAGAACACCGTGCTGCCGCATCCTTACGCATTCAATCTCTTCAGCCACAACACGAAGATCGACCCCGTGACGGGCTATAACGATGAAGAGATGAAGGTGATCGAGGAGACGAAGAAGATTTTCGGCGATCCGGATATTCGCGTTTCGGCGACCTGCGTGCGTGTGCCGGTCCTGCGTGCGCATTCCGTGGCGGTCACGTTTGAATGCGAGCGGCCGATCTCGGCGTCGGAAGTGCGCGAGCTGATGAAGACTGCGCCGGGCGTGAAGCTCGTCGACGACTGGGCAAACAACTACTTCCCCATGCCGAAGGACGCGTCCGGGCAGGACGACATTCTCGTCGGCCGTATCCGCCAGGATCTGAGCGATCCGAGCGGAAGGTCGGTGACGCTGTTCTCGGCGGGCGATCAGCTTCTCAAGGGCGCAGCGCTCAACGCCGTGCAGATCGCGGAGAAGCTCGTGAAGGTTCCTGTCCCGGCTTAATCGCCGAACAACGGCCCCGGTGTGTTCGGGATATACCGGGGCTGTTGTGCTGCGCATTTCATGAGTTGAGGTCCGGTAGTCTTTGCAAAGACCATCCGAAGGGAGGAAGCTGAGCGGGCTTGTTCACGTCGTTATCGACACACCTACAAAAATAAAAGGGATGGAAACATGCTCAAACATTACACAATTGTTATGTTGACGAGTCTTGGGATCGCCGGGCTCGCTGCGTTGGCTCAGACTCCCGCATCCGCCGCGGCGGCGGACGTCAATCAGGAAATCGTGACGGCGGCCAAACATGCGCAATTGGCCGGAAACTCCGAGAATATCGACGCGGTGCATGTTCATTTGCATCACGCGCTCAACTGCATCGAAGGCCCCAAAGGCGCCAACTTCGATCCGAAGCAGATGAATCCATGCAAGGGCATGGGTGATGGCGCCATACCCGATTCCTCGGACGTGAAAATAAAGGCGGAGCTGGAGGCTGCGGCGAAGGAGGCCCAGGCGGGCGTTGCCGAAGCCGATCTTGCCAAGGCGCAGAAGCATGCACGCGATACCGAGGTCATGCTGAACCGTATTGGAAAATAGAAAGAGCGTGCCGAGGTGAAATGCGAAGGGCTGGCCTCGAAGATGAGGTCAGCCCTTTTCGTTTGGCTTGCGACGGCACCCATCTGGAGGCCGCGTCGTCCGAGCGGAAAGCGCCCGTGAACCGGTAGGCCATCCTTCCGCCCTCCAATCGTTATGACGAAAGCCTAGGCGATGGAATGTGGTGAAGTAAACCGGCGTTGACGTTGCGTCATCCGTGGCCGGGTGCCCGCCGCTGGACATCGGAAGGCGAGGCCTTATTCTCCCGCGCAAACTAATGGCCGGCCGAAGAGCGGGCTTGTTCTGCAGGGAGTGAATGATGGCGAACGTCCAACCGGAAGACCGCACACCGATCCTCGTGGGCTGCGGCCAGCTTGTCCAGAAGGAGAAGGACGTCGAGAAGGCGAAATCGCCGATGGACCTCATGGCCGATGCGGCGCGGCTCGCTGCCGCCGACACGGGCCTTGGCGAGAAGCTATGGCCCAGCGTCGACAACATCACCGTCGTTCGCTTCATCACCGACAGTCCAGATTCGGGCAAGCTGCCCTTCGGCCGCTATCCGAATGCGCCGAAGACGCTCGGCAATCTCATCGGCGCCAATGCTTCGAAGAACTGCTACGGCCCCACGGGCGGCAACACGCCGCAATATCTCGTCAACCACACGGCGGAACTGATCGCCGAAGGCCAGACCGACATCGCACTGGTCGCGGGCTCGGAATGCTTCGGCACGATGATGCGCGCTCTGGGGCAGGGCAAGATGCTCCCCTGGCATGACGAGCCGGGCGGCGAGCGCATCGACATCGGCGTCGAGAAGCTCGGCGTCACCGAGGTCGAGAAGCGCCACAAGCTGCAATTCCCCGTGAACATCTATCCGATGTTTGAAAACGCGATCCGTGGGCAGCATGGCCGCACGGTGAAAGAGCATCAGCTCGCCATCGGCAAGCTCATGGCGTCTTTCACGCAGGTTGCCGCGAAGCATCCGCAGGCATGGTTCCCGGTTGAGCGTACGGCTGAGGAGATCGCCACGCCCACCGACGACAACCGCTATGTCGGCTTTCCGTACACGAAGTACATGAACGCCATCATGCAGGTCGATCAGGCGGCGGCCGTCGTCATGATGTCGGTGAAGAAGGCGCGCGAACTCGGCATTCCCGAGGCGAAGTGGGTTTATCTGCACGGTTGCGGCGACGCGAACGACCTCTGGTATCCGACCGAGCGCGTGAATTTTCACTCCTCGCCCGCCATCCGCCTTATCGGCCGCAAGGCCTTCGACATGGCAGGTTGGAAGATCGGTGATATCGACTTCATCGACCTTTATTCCTGCTTCCCCTCGGCGGTGCAGATCGGCCGTAACGAACTGGGCATCGCGGAAGACGATCCGCGTCCGCTCACCGTCACGGGCGGCCTTCCCTACTTCGGCGGCGCGGGCAACAACTATGTCATGCATTCGATTGCCACGATCATGGACAAGCTGCGCGCGAAGCCAGGCAGCAAGGGTCTTTGCACCTCGAATGGCTGGTATGTGACGAAGCATGGCATCGGTCTTTATTCGACCGATCCGGTGAAAGGCCCGTGGAAGCGCGAGAAGCCTTCCTCCTATCAGGGCGAGATCGACAGCGAGGCCCATCCGCGCGTCGAGGAAAAGCCGAACGGCGCGGCGAAGATCGAGACCTACACGGTGGTCAACGGCCGCAACGGTCCGGACTTCGCCATCGTCTTCGGCCGCCTCGATGCGACAGGCGCGCGCTTCGTCGCCCACACGCCGAACGATCCGGTGACGCTTAACGACATGATGGAACGCGAGCAGCTTGGCCGTTCGGGCACGGTGCAGTCAGCCGCCGACGGCAGCGTGAACATCTTCACGCCTGAATGAGCCGCGGGTTCTTTCTGCTGGCATTAAACGAAAGGCCCGGAGCGTATCCGGGCCTTTTTTTGTCGGATGGTTGCGTTTTCTGAGGGGCTCACCAGAACCATGTGTCGACGTTCTGGATCGGGCGGCCTTCGCCGGCGGCGATGAAACCCTTGATCGAGCGCACGAGAAACCAGACCACGGTAGCCAGCAGAATGAACCAGCCGATGACGAAGAACAGCGAGAGCGCGCCCAAAAGCGAATAGAGCAGGCCGATCCAGAAAGTGCGGATCTGCCAGGTGTAATGGGATGCGGCGACGGCGCTGGCGGAGCCGCGTTTGAGATAGGCGTATATCAGGCCGCCAAGGGCGGTGATGGCGAGAACGAAGCTCACAAAATAGAGAATATAGACAAGTTTTACGCCATCGAGGTCGCCGGCAGCAGGCTGAGGCGCGGGCTGGATCGAAGTATCGGTCATGCTGAAATTCCCATCGCGTGAATCATAATGGAAAACGCTAGCGGTTCGGGCGCGGTCTGACTATCTGCCTTGCAAATCGGGTCCGCCTAGCCGACAAGGAGTCATCCGGAAATCGAATGTGAGAGAAATGTCATGCCCCTGATCTACATGATCCGCCACGGCGAGGCCGCCTCCGGCTGGGACGCCGACATGGACCCCGGCCTCAGTGAAAAAGGCCGTGCCCAGTCAGAAGCCGTCGCGCGGGAAATCGAGGCGCGGGTTGGCAGGAAGTTGCCGCTCATTTCCTCGCCGCTGCGCCGCTGCCGCGAAACGGGTGAGCCGCTTGCCAAAGCCTGGGCGCAGGCGCCGCGCATCGACGAGCGCGTCGGCGAGATTCCCTCACCGGTTCACGACCTCAAGGCGCGGGGTGAATGGCTGCGCGGCTTCATGGCGGGGGCATGGTCCGAAGCGGCGCCGCAGGGCGGCATTGATTTTCGTGCCTGGCGTCAGGGCGTGGTCGAGGCATTGACGGGGCTCGCAGAAGATACCGTGGTCTTCAGCCATTTCGTCGCCATCAATGCGGCGGCGGGCACGGCGCTTTCCGACGATCGCGTCATCCTCTTCCGTCCCGACAATTGCTCGGTCACGATCTTCGAAACGCGCGGCGCTTCGCTCTCGCTGGTCGAGAAGGGGCGTGAGGGCGATACCAAGGTGAACTGAGCCGGATTCCGCGTGACGGAATTTGATGAAGTTCCCCTTGTTGCCGGGGCGTGGCCCTCCTAATGTGATCCATTAGAAAATGGAGACAGGGAGAGGGCCATGACCTACAAGCATCCTTCGGGCGAGGAATTCGGCGGTGTCATTGGCCGCACGGTCCATGAATCGACGCCCTGGTGGCCGGAGCCCAAACTCAAGCCCTGCTCGCCCAATGTCGTGATGGTCGTCCTCGACGACACGGGCTTTTCCCACTTCGGCTGCTATGGCTCTTCCATCGCCACGCCGAATATCGACGCGTTGGCGGCGAAGGGCGCGCGCTTCACGGGGTTCCACACCACCGCGCTCTGCTCGCCGACGCGAGCCTGCCTGCTGACGGGCCGCAATCACCATGCGGTGGGAATGCGCGGCATTTCCAATTTCGACACGGGCTTCCCGAACATGCGCGGCTCGATCCCGAAAAGCGCCGCGACGCTTGCCGAGATCCTGCGCGATCAGGGCTATGCGACCTTCGCCGCCGGCAAGTGGCACCTCGCGCCCATGTCGGAATGCTCCGCAGCCGGGCCGTTTGCAAACTGGCCGCTGCAAAAGGGCTTCGACCGCTATTACGGATTTCTTCAGGGGGAGACCGACCAGTTCCACCCCGAGCTCACGCATGACAATCACTTTGTCGATGTGCCGAGGAGCGTGGAGGAGGGCTATCACTTTTCGGAAGACGTGGTGGACCGCGCGTCGGGCATGGTGCGCGACCTGACCTCGCTGGTTCCTGAAAAGCCCTTTTTCCTTTACCTCGCCTTTGGCGCCATGCATGCGCCCCATCAGGCGCCGCAATCCTATCTCGACAAGTATCGCGGAAAGTTCGATGCGGGCTGGGATGCGGTGCGCGCGGAATGGTTCGAGCGGCAAAAGTCGTTCGGCGTCATCCCGCCCGAGACGAAGCTCGCACCGCGCAATCCGGGCGTGCGGCCCTGGAATGAGCTTTCAGCGAATGAAAAGGCTTTCGCCTGCCGTCTTCAGGAAGCCTTCGCGGCCATGCTCGAACACACCGATGCGCAGATCGGACGGCTGATCGATTTTCTCAAGGGCATAGGCCAGTGGGAGAACACGGTCTTCATGGTGCTCTCCGACAATGGCGCGAGCCAGGAGGGCGGGGCGAGCGGCGTTCTCGACGAGATGAAGTGGTTCAACCTCATGCAGGAGGATGTCGACGCCGCCGTCGAGCGTCTCGACGATATTGGCGGGCCGAACAGCCATTGCAACATTCCCTGGGGCTGGGCGCAGGTCGGCAACACGCCGCTCAAATGGTACAAGCAGAACACGCATGGCGGCGGCGTGCGCGATCCGCTGGTCATGCATTTTCCGAAAGGTCTCGAAGCGCCGGGCGCGATCCGCGCGCAGTTCTGCCACGCCATCGACATTGCGCCGACCGTGCTCGACATCATCGGCATTCCTTCGCCCGATGTGGTCGCCGGCGTGCCGCAGATGCCGGTCCATGGGGTGAGCCTCAAGCCCGCGCTTGCCGATCCGAAAGCGGAAATCCCGCGCGGTGCCCAGATGTTCGAAATGCTCGGTCATCGCGGCATCTGGAAGGACGGCTGGAAGGCCGTCACGCATCACGAGAACGGCAAGTCCTTCGATGAGGACAAGTGGGAGCTTTACAGGCTCAGCGAGGATTTCTCCGAGTTTCACGACCTCGCGGAGCAGGAGCCCGCGCGCCTGAAGGAGATGATCGACCTATGGTGGCAGGAAGCGGAAAGCCACGGCGCGCTTCCCCTCGACGACCGCGGCGCTTTCGCGCTCTTCGCCGCCTCGCGCCGCCCCGGCATGCCGACCTCGCGCGGCCATTTCGTCTATCATCCGCCGGTCTCGCACATCGTCAGCGATGCCTGTCCGCCGGTCGCGCGAGGCTGGAAGATGGCAGCCGACCTCGACCATCCCGCGAGCGGCGGCGACGGCGCGCTCGTTTCGCGCGGCAGCATCAACAGCGGCTTCGTTCTCTACATCAAGAACGGTCGCCCGCATTTCGACTACAACGCCTTCCATGAACACACGCTGCTCGTGGGCAAGGAGGCGCTTCTCCCCGGACCCCGCAAGATCGAGTTGCATGTCACGCGCCGGCAGGACGGCGGAGGCGACGTGTCGCTGCTCGTCGATGGCGCGGAAGTGGCGCATGGCAGTATCCCGAAGCTCCTCTTCCTCATATCGAGCCTCGGCATGGACATCGGCCGCAGCGTCGCGCCGGTGAACAGCGACTATGCCGAACCCTTCGAATATGGCGGCAAAATCCGCACCGTCACTTTCGACATCCCGCCGCTGGAACTGCGCGGCGAGGCCAAAGCGATCGTGAGAGCGGCGGAGGCGCAGCAGTAGGGCGACTTGGTCGTCCGCTTGATTTGCGTCATTGGCGACTCGCGCATGGCGGCTATAGTGACGCGCATGTACGACACTCGCTTTGCGCTTCTCTCCGTCGAGGAAATGGCGCGCTCGGATCGCATGACGATCGAGCGCGGCACACCCGGCATTGAACTTATGGAAAATGCGGGCCGGTTGGTCGCGGAGGCCGTCGCAGCGCGGTTTCCCTGCGGGCCCGTCTCGGTTCTCTGCGGGCCCGGCAACAATGGCGGCGACGGCTTCATCGCCGCGCGCTTGCTGCGCGACCGGGGGTGGCCCGTCACGCTCTTTCTGCTCGGCGAGCGTGAGCGGCTGACGGGCGACGCCGCCGAGGCCGCGCATCGTTGGGCCGGGCCTGTGCATCCGCTGACCGCCGATGCGGCTGAGGGCGCGAGCCTCGTTCTTGACGGGATTTTCGGCGCGGGGCTTTCGCGCGAGGTGAACGGCGTCGCGGCGGACCTCATTCGTCGCGTCAACGAGGCGAAGCTGCCGGTCGCGGCCATCGACGTTCCGACCGGCCTCGACGGCGATACGGGCGAGGTGCGGGGCGTCGCTTTCGAGGCGAAGCTCACTGTTACCTTCTTCCGCAAGAAGCCCGGCCATGTGGTTTTTCCGGGCCGCGGGCTTTGTGGTGAAGTCGTTGTGGGCGAGATCGGCACGGCCGAGGGCGTATTGGGCGAGATCGGGCCGAAGACCTTCGAGAACGCGCCTGAGGTTTGGGCAGAGGCCTTTCCCCGGCCGCGCATCGAGGGCCATAAATATTCACGCGGCCATTCGGTCGTCATCTCCGGCGGGCCCTCCAGCACGGGCGCCGCGCGGCTGGCGGCGCGGGGTGCGCTCCGCGCGGGTTCCGGCCTCGTCACCGTTGCCTCGCCGCCCAATGCGGTGGCGGTCAACGCGGCGCACCTCACTTCCATCATGCTGAAGCCCTTCGCGGGCGCGGACTCGCTGACGAGGCTTCTCGAAGACAAGCGCATGAATGCCTGCCTCATCGGGCCGGGCTGCGGCATCGGCCCTTCAACACGGGAGAATGTGCTGGCGGCGCTTCTGTCGGGAGCCTCCATGGTGCTTGATGCGGATGCGCTGACCTCCTTCATGGAAATCCCGCGGGACCTCTTCGTCGCCATCAAGGGCTATTTCGCGGGCCCCACCGTGCTGACGCCCCATGAAGGCGAGTTTCAGCGCCTCTTCCCGAAGATTGTCGAGGGCGGCAGGCTCGGACGGGCGCGGGCAGCGGCAGCGGAATCGGGCGCTGTGGTCGTGCTCAAGGGGCCGGACACGGTCGTTGCTGCACCGGACGGGCGGGCGGTCGTGAATACCAATGCCGGGCCGGAGCTTGCCACGGCGGGCAGCGGGGATGTGCTCGGGGGGATCATTCTCGGCCTCCTTGCGCAGGGTGTGCCTGCGTTCGAGGCGGCGGCCATGGGCGTCTGGCTGCATGGGGAGGCCGGGCGCTACTACGGCATTGGCCTCATTTCCGAGGACCTGCCCGAGATGCTTCCGGCCGTCTATCGTGACCTCGTCGAGAAGCATGGCTGAGGCCGCAGGCCAAGCCTTGACTTCTCCGGAAAGAAGCCGCTCTTTCGCTGGCGTTCCGGGGGTACGCTTGCTATAGAAGGCCCCGATTTGGACGTGGGCATGCCTTCCGCGGCGTGCCCGCGCGGCCTTGCGGGCGTGGCGGAATTGGTAGACGCACCAGATTTAGGTTCTGGCGGGCAACCGTGGGGGTTCGAGTCCCTCCGCCCGCACCAGGCCGAAAAGCCAGCAATTACAATGGCCGGGACGATAAATAGGCCAAGCTGAAAGAACGGATTGCAAGATGCAGGTTACGGTAACGAGCGCGGACGGTCTGAAGCGCGAACTCTCGGTTCAGGTTCCGGCGAGCGATCTCGAGGCGCGTGTGAACGCGAAGCTCGATGAGATGAAGAATTCGGTCCGCCTGAAGGGCTTCCGCCCCGGCAAGGTTCCGGTCGCCCATCTTCGCAAGACCTTCGGCAAGCAGGTCATGACGGAAGTCATTCAGGAGGCCGTCGGCGCGACCAGCCAGCAGGCGCTTGAAGAGCAGTCGCTGCGCCCGGCCCAGCAGCCTGAAATCAACCTCGAGGGCGAGATCGCCCCGGTTGTCGAAGGCAAGGCCGACCTCACCTACAAGATGACCTTCGAGATCATCCCGGCCTTCGAGATGACGGACTTCGCCAAGCTCGAAGTCGAGCGCCCGGTGGCCGACGTGACCGACGCCGATATCGATGAGGCGCTCCTGCGCCTTGCCGAGAACCAGAAGAGCTACGAGCCGAAGGCTGAAGGCGCAGCGGCGGAAGAGGGCGACCTCCTCACCATCGACTTCATCGGCCGTATCGACGGCGTCGCCTTCGAGGGCGGCACGGCGGCGGACGCCAAGCTTGAAATCGGTTCGGGCCGCTTCATCCCGGGCTTCGAAGACCAGCTCAAGGGCGCCAAGTCGGGCGACAAGCTCGAAGTGAAGGTGACGTTCCCGGCCGATTACGGCGCGGAGAACCTCGCCGGCAAGGACGCCGTGTTCGAAGTCACGGTGAAGGGCGTCGAGGCGCCGGCGGAAGCCAAGGTCGACGAGGAATTCGCCAAGCGCTTCGGATTCGATGCGCTGGACAAGCTGCGCGAAGCCATGCAGCAGCAGATCAAGGCGGACTTCACGCGCATGTCGCGCATGCACCTGAAGCGCGCCCTTCTCGATGCGCTGGACGCCGCCCACAGCTTCGAGCTGCCGCCGTCCATGGTCGAGCAGGAGTTCACCCAGATCTGGTCGCAGTTCGAGCATGAGCTGCAGCACCAGGGCAAGACGGCCGCCGATCTGGAAGAGCCGGAAGAGAAGATCCGCGACGAATACCGCAAGATCGCAGAGCGCCGCGTGCGCCTCGGCCTTGTGCTCGCGGAAGTCGGCGAGCACAACAAGATCTCCGTCACCGAACAGGAACTGAGCCAGTCGCTCGCCGAGCGCGCCCGCCAGTTCCCCGGCCAGGAACGTCAGGTCTATGAGTTCTACCAGCGCAATCCGCAGGCGATTGCCGAACTGCGTGCGCCCATCTTCGAAGAGAAGGTGATCGACTTCATCGCCGAGCTGGCGAAGGTGACCGACAAGACCGTGTCGCGTGACGAGCTCTTCGCCGATCCGGATGCCGACGAGCATGACCACGATCATGACCATGGCCATCACCACCACGACCACGACCACGACCACGACCACGATCATCACGATCATGACCACGATCACGATCACGATCATGACCACGGCGAGGCGAAGCCGGCCAAGAAGAAGGCCGCTGCCAAGCCCAAGGCAGAGGGCGAAGAGAAGAAGCCCGCCGCCAAGAAGGCTGCGCCCAAGAAGAAAAAGGAAGACTGAGCCGAGGCTCGGTTTTCGGATGAAAGGCCCGGATCACCTCCGGGCCTTTTTCTTTGCCTGATCGTCCTTGCCCGGCGTTTGCGGGCGGCTGGCCGACGCGGGAAGGGCGATCCCCAATTGTGACGAAAGGGTGGCGCAGGTCCTGATGCCACAGAGCGAAAAAACTTTAGGCAGGCTGCAAAAAACTATTGCACGGACTCAGCGATGTCCCTATGTGTGCGCTCACATGACGCACACGCACGTGCCGCTGGCCCATAGTTGGTTTATGCAACGACGGAAGCGTCCTTTTTGATCAAGCCGGCATTGCCGGGTCTTAAAGGGTGTTGACGATGTTCGCTTCCGAGCCGGGCCGCCGTGCCCGTTCGCGCCTCTCCACGAAATCTGAAATTGCGACCAAGCCGATCGGCGAGGCTTCGCATGCCGCAAAGCCCGCGCCGCGCCGCAAGGCAAAGCTCGCGCTCGTTCCCCGCGATGCCGAAATGCCGGCAGAGCGTGGCGGCATGCCGCCCAAGATCGCGCGCTTCCTTGAGACGGCAGAGCTTCCCTCGCCGTGCCTCGTGGTCGATGTCGACATCGTCGCGCATAACTGGTCGGAGCTTGCCCGCTCGCTTCCGCAGGCGCGCATCTTCTATGCCGTGAAGGCGAACCCGGCGAACGAGATCGTCTCGCGCCTCGCGCGTCTCGGCTCCTGCTTCGACACGGCCAGCATGGGCGAGATCGATCTCTGCCTGCGCCACCGCGTCTCGCCGGATCGCATCTCCTTCGGCAACACCATCAAGAAGGAACGCGACATCGCGGCGGCCTTCGCGAAGGGTGTGCGCCTTTATGCCTTCGACTCGGAAGCGGAGTTGGAAAAGATCGCCCGTTCGGCGCCCGGTTCGAAGGTCTATTGCCGTGTACTGATGGAATGCGAAGGCGCTGAATGGCCGCTGTCGCGCAAGTTCGGTTGCGAGCCGGAGATGGCCGCCGATCTTCTCGTGCGCGCCCGTGAACTCGGCCTCGACGCCTATGGCGTGTCCTTCCATGTCGGTTCGCAGCAAACGGACCTGACCCAGTACGACAAGGCGCTGGTGCAGGCTTCTGCGCTCTTCGACACGCTGGCCGAGCGCGGCATCGAGCTCAAGCTCGTGAACATGGGCGGCGGCTTCCCATCGCGCTATCGCACCGACGTGCCCTCGACCGAGGCTTACGGCACGGCCATCCGCGAGGCTCTGGTTCGTCGCTTCGGCGACCGCCAGCCCGACGTGATCGTCGAGCCGGGCCGCGGCATCGTGGGCGATGCGGGCGTCATCCAGTCGGAAGTCGTGCTCGTCTCGGAGAAGGGCGGCAGCGACCAGCGACGATGGGTGTATCTCGACGTGGGCAAGTTCCACGGTCTCGCCGAGACGATGGACGAGGCGATCAAGTACCGGCTCCTCACGCCGCACGATGGCGGCGAGACGGCGCCGGTGGTTCTCGCCGGACCGACCTGCGACAGCGCCGACATCCTCTACGAGAAGGCGGACTATCGCCTTCCGACGGCGCTGAAGGCAGGCGACAAGGTCTGCATCCTCGCCACGGGCGCCTACACGACGACCTATTCGGCCGTCGCGTTCAACGGCTTCCCGCCGCTCGCCAGCATCTGCATCTGAGCGACGGGCTTCATCACAGCAATCGGACTTGAGGGGCAGGGCGCGCGGAAAGCCGCGCCGCCCGCCCGGATGGAGTCGTCCATGAATATCGTCGTCGAAACTCCCGCCCATGAGGCGGCGGTGGAAAAGATGGTCGCCGAGGCTTTCGGTCCCGACCGCTTCGCGAAGACGGTTTACCGGCTGCGCGATGGAGTTGCGCCGATCCCGCCGCTTTCGCTCGTCATGCTCGACGGCGAGGAGGTCGTCGGCACGCTGCGCTTCTGGCCGGTCTCGATCGGCGGTACGACGCCCGCCCTTCTGCTCGGGCCGCTCGTCGCCGCCGCCGACCGGCAGGGGCAGGGCATCGGCAGCAGGCTGATGGAGGCGGGCCTTGCCCGCGCCGAGGCGGAGGGCCTGTCGCAGGGGGAAACGGGCAGCACCCAGCTGAAGCCGCCGGTTCAGGCGGTTCGATCTCATTACGACAAGTCGAACGAGTTCTTCAAG
>DAIEIL010000040.1 GCA_027352645.1 Rhodobiaceae bacterium
TGCCGAATGCGCTGGGCGTTCTCTTCAATGAGATGGTTTCGTCGTCCAACATGGCCTTCGGCATGTATCCGGGCCTTTCGCACGGCGCCTATTCGGCAATTCTTCATCACGGTACGGATGAGCAGCGGGCGACCTATCTGCCCAAGCTGGTCACCGGCGAATGGACAGGCACGATGAACCTGACGGAGCCGCATTGCGGCACCGATCTGGGCCTGCTGCGCACCAGGGCGGTGCCGAACGGCGACGGCTCCTATGCCATCACCGGTACGAAGATTTTCATTTCCGCCGGCGAACATGATCTTGCCGACAATATTCTGCATCTCGTGCTTGCCCGCATCGAAGGCGACACGCCCGGCATCAAGGGCATCTCGCTCTTCATCGTGCCCAAGTTCCTCGTGAAGGAAGACGGCAGCCTCGGCCAGCGCAACGGTGTTTCCTGCGGCGCGCTCGAGCACAAGATGGGCATTCACGGCAACGCGACCTGCGTTCTCAACTATGACGGCGCCAGGGGCTGGCTCGTCGGCGAGGAGAGCAAGGGCATGCGCGCCATGTTCACGATGATGAACGAGGCGCGTCTCGGCGTTGGCCTGCAGGGTCTTTCGCAGTCGGAAGCCGCCTATCAGAATGCGCTCGCCTATGCGAAGGATCGCCTTCAGGGCCGCTCGCTGACCGGCCCGAAGGAGGCGGACAAGCCCGCCGACCCGCTGCTCGTCCATCCCGACGTGCGGCGCATGCTGCTCAATGCCAAGGCCTTCAACGAGGGCGCCCGCGCGCTTCTCGTCTGGACGGCGCTTCATGGCGATCTCAGCCACGCCTCCGACGACGCGAAGGCGCGCGAATTCGGCGATGACATGATGGCGCTGCTCACGCCCGTCGTGAAAGGCTACCTCACCGATCGCGGCTTCGCGAACGCGGTCGAGGCGCAGCAGGTTTATGGCGGCCACGGCTATATCGAAGAGAACGGCCTCAGCCAGTATGTCCGCGATGCGCGCATCGCGATGATCTATGAAGGCGCGAATGGCGTTCAGGCGCTCGACCTCGTCGGCCGGAAGCTGGCGCAGAATGGCGGCCGCGGCGTTTTCGGGTTCTTCAAGCTGATCGACGATTTCGTTGCCGTGAACATGAGCGCCGAGACCGAAGGTTTCATGAACGCGCTCGTCGCGGCCCGCAAGGACCTCGAGACGGCGACGCTGTGGTTCATGGAGAACGCGCTGCAGAACCCCGACAATGCGGGCGCCGGTTCCTTCGACTATCTTCAGCTTTTCGGCGTCACCTCCATTGCCTTCATGTGGGCGATGATGGCGAAGACGGCGGCCGGGAAGCTTGCTTCGGGCAGCGCCGACAAGGGCTTCTACGAAGCGAAGCTCAAGACCGCACGCTATTACTTCGAGCGCGTCGTGCCCGAGACGGCGACGCATCTCGCGCGCATTCGCGTGGGCGCCGCGCCATTGATGGATTTTGCCGCCGACGAGTTCTGATCGGCGGATTTCGGTTGATAACAAGAAGCCCGAAAATCGGGCGCTGACAGGAGAGCGGAACAGATGGATTTGATCGCCGGTTACAAGTCGCCCTGGCTCACGGAAGAGCTGGAGATTCTTCAGGATGCGGTTCGCAAGTTCTACGAAAAGGAATTTGCGCCGCATTCCGATCGCTGGAACAAGCAGGGCCATGTCGACCGCGATGCCTGGAACAAGGCGGGTGAGGCCGGCATCCTCTGCGCCTCGATCTCCGAGGAATACGGCGGCGGCGGCGGCAATTTCGCCCATGAGATGGTCATTGCCCAGGAACAGGGCCGTGCCGGCGTGTCCGGCTTCGGCAACTCGGTGCATTCGGGCATCGTCGCTCACTACATCGAGTCCTATGGCACCGAAGAGCAGAAGAAGAAGTGGCTGCCGAAAATGGCGTCGGGCGAGATGGTCGCCGCCATCGCGATGACCGAGCCGGGCACCGGTTCCGATCTTCAGGGCGTCAAGACGACGGCGAAGAAGGTCGGCAACCAGTATGTCATCAACGGCCAGAAGACCTTCATCACCAATGGCCAGCAGTCCACCCTGATCTGCGTCGTGGCGAAGACCGATCCCTCGGCCGGCTCGAAGGGCATCTCGCTCATCATGGTCGAGACGGAGGAGGTCGAAGGTTTCCGCCGCGGCCGCAACCTCGACAAGATCGGCATGCACGCGCAGGACACGTCGGAACTCTTCTTCGACGATGTGAAGGTTCCGACCTCGAACCTCCTCGGCGCCGAAGAGGGCCGCGGCTTCATCCAGCTCATGCAGCAGCTTCCGCAGGAGCGCCTTATCATTGCCGTGCAGGCCTGCGTTGCGATGGAAAAGGCGGTGAGCCTCACCGCCGCCTATGTCAAGGAGCGCAAGGCTTTCGGCCAGTCGCTGCTCGACTTCCAGAACACGCAGTTCAAGCTTGCCGAGTGCAAGACGGAAGCCGCGATCGCTCGCGTTTTCACCGATGACTGCGCGATGAAGCTTCTTGACGGAAAGCTCGATGCGACGACGGCCGCCATGGCGAAGTGGTGGACGACGGAGAAGCAGTGCCAGATCGTCGATACCTGCCTCCAGTTCTTCGGCGGTTATGGCTACATGATGGAATATCCCATCGCGCAGATGTACCAGGACATGCGCATTCAGAAGATCTACGGCGGCACCAACGAGATCATGAAGCTGCTGATCGCGCGCACGCTCTAATTACGCTCTGCCTCGCTCTTTGAGACGCGGCGTTCCACGCCGTGTCTCAAGGTGGGGAGCTTATTCAGGAATATTCCT
>DAIEIL010000044.1 GCA_027352645.1 Rhodobiaceae bacterium
TGGTATGAGGCGGCGGCCAAGCAAGGCATGGCGGAGGCGCAATACAACATTGCCACCATGTATGAGGCGGGCGAAGGCGTCGGGAAGGACGAGAAAAAGGCCTATATGTATTTCCTGCTTGCCGTAGATGCGGGTTTTCCGCAGTTCGCCAACAAGGAGCTCGAAAAGCTTTCGAAGAGCTTGTCACCGGAAGACATCAAGCAGGCGACGCTTCTCGCCCGGGACTTCAAGCCGGTCGTTGGAGCGTCCGAACCGGCCACGCGCTGAATCTGGCGTTTTGCGAATGAAGGGCTTTGCCGCGGCGGAGCCCTTTCTCGTCTTTTCAGAACTTCTGTAGCATGCTCACTGCGGGTGGGGACCTGACACTGGAGCGGCGCATGAACTACGTCTGGTCGAACTGGTCCGGTTGGGTGAAAGCCTGGCCCAAATCCATCGCCGAGCCGGCGACCGAGGAAGAGCTTGCCGCTATCCTGCGCACCGCCGAGGCGCCGGTCAGGGCGGCAGGCACGGGCCATTCCTTCACGCCGCTCGTCGAAAGCGCGGGCACCATCGTCACGCTGCGCCACATTGCCGGCGTGATCGACCACGATCCCGACGCCGCAACCGCGCGCATCAAGGCTGGCACGACGATCCGCGATCTCGGACCGATGCTCTTCGATCGCGGGCTCGCCCTGGTCAATCAGGGCGATATCGACCGCCAGTCGATTGCGGGCGCCGTCGGCACCGGCACACATGGGACGGGCGGCGAACTGGGCTCTCTCTCCGCAGGCGTGGTGGGTTTTCGTCTTGTCACCGCCGATGGCGAAATCATTCGCGCGAGCCGCAGCGAGAACGCCGACGTCTTCAATGCGGGCCGCGTTTCGATGGGCAGTCTCGGCATCATGAGCGAGATCACCATGCAATGCCGTCCCGCCTATGTGCTGGAAGAGACCGGCGGCGCCATGCCGATCGAGGATGTGCTTTCGCGCGTCGAGGAATTGCGCGACGCCAATCGGCATTTCGAATTCTTCTGGTTCCCGTATTCCGATCTCGCCATCGTCAAGATATTGGGCGAGACGGCGAAACACGCAAAGCCGCGCCGTCGCAGGGAGGAGGGCGATCTCTCGCGCGATGAAAGGATTTTCATCGCCGCCTGCGAGACGACGCGCTATGCGCCATTCATGCGCGCGCCACTGCAGAAGTTCCTGACGTCGAACACGGAGCGCTATTCCTCCGGCACGCTCACGGAGTCGGGCCGTGTGCGCTGGTCGCATGATGCCTTCCCAAGCGACCGGCATGTGCGCTTCAACGAAATGGAATATGCGGTGCCCGCCGATCTGGGGCCGGATTGCCTGCGCGAGGTCGCGGCCCATATGCGCAAATGCGGCGAAAACTTCCTCTTCCCGCTGGAATATCGCTATGTGGCGGCGGACGATATATGGCTCAGCCCCTTTTATGGCCGCGATAGCGTCACGATCTCGGTGCATCAATATCACCGCCAGCCCTACGAAAAGCTCTTTGCGGGTGTCGAAGCGATTTTCGCGCGTTATGAGGGGCGACCGCATTGGGGCAAGCTTCATTCGCGCCGAGCGGCGGAGCTTGCCGCGCTTTATCCGCATTGGGATGAGTTTCAGGCGGTGCGAAAGAGGCTCGACCCGAAGGGAAAGTTCCTCAACGCCTATCTCAGGCAGATTTTCGGCGAGGTCTGATCAGGTCGCTCGGGCGCCGTCGCTCAGATCGCCGACCAGTGCGACCGATTTGATCAGCGCCCATACGGGTCGTCCCGATGCGAGCTGAAGCTGCTCGGCTGCGCGATTGGTGATCCGTGCAAAGAGCCGGTGCTGCGCGCCGACAGCAAGTTCCACATCCACCTGCGAAGGTCCGGCGGTCTTGATCTCGACGATCTTCGCCTCGATGACGTTCTGGATGCTGAGCGCGGCTGGCCGCTCCGTCGCCAGCGCAATGTCGCGCGCGTGAAGGCGCAGGCGAACGCGCGCGCCCGGCGCAAGGGCAAGCGCCGGAACGGCGAGCGACGCGCCGCCAATGTCGAGTTCGGTCAGATGATGGGCCGTGTCGTGGCGTGAAACGCGCGCCTCCAGGATGGTCGCGGGATCGGCGGCGTTGTCGTCAGCGCCCAAAATCAGCGATTGCACATCGATGTGGTTCAACACTTCGGCGACTTCGCCAGCGGCCGCGATACGACCGCCATGCAGCACCAGCACACGGTCGGCGAGCCGCACGATTTCATCGATATTGTGGCTGACGAAAAGGATCGGCAGATCGAGCCGGCGATGCAGTGCTTCGAGGAATGGCATGATCTCGCGGCGGCGGCGAATGTCGAGGCTCGACAGAGGTTCGTCCATGAGCAGGAGGCGCGGCGCGGAGAGAAGCGCCCGGCCAATGGCGACGCGCTGCGCCTCACCGCCGGAAAGCCGATGAGGCCGACGGTCGAGAAGGGCGCCGATCCCGAGAAGGTCAACGACTTCCGCACGTGTCATGGCGCTGGCCGATCCGCGGCGCTTTGTACCGTAGTCGAGATTTTCGGCAACGCTCAGATGCGGAAAGAGGCGGGCCTCCTGAAAGACATAGCCGACGCGGCGTTGTTCGGGGGGCATGAAAATGCCTCGCGCCGTGTCAACGAACACCTCGTCGCCAAGCGCAATGCGCGCGCTATCCCGCCGCGTGAGCCCTGCGATGGCGCTGAGCGTCATCGACTTTCCTGCGCCCGAGGGGCCGATGATGCCGGTGACGCCGGGGCCCGCTTCGAAAGCGACATCGAGCGAGAAACCTTCGACATGCTGGGCGATGCCGACACTGAGGCGGGCTTCGCTCATGTCGTGCCCCTGATGCGGCGTTGCTGGGCGCGCGCAAAATATTCGGATGCCGCCAGCGCGCCGACGGCGAGCAGGATCGACAGGCCGACGAAACGCAACGCGTTGATCTCGCCGTCTGGCACCTGCAACGCGCTGTAAAGGGCGATGGGAAGCGTTTGCGTTTCGCCGGGGATGTTCGCGACGAAGGTGATGGTTGCGCCGAATTCGCCGAGCGCGCGCGCAAAGCCGAGAAGCGTACCGGCGATGATGCCCGGCATGACGAGCGGGAGCGTGATGCTTGTGAAGACATCCATGCGGCCTGCGCCGAGCGTTCTCGCCGCCGCTTCGAGCCTGGGGTCGACCGTCTCGAAGGCGAGCCGGATCGCGCGGACGAGAAGTGGAAAACCCATCACGGCGCAAGCGAGCGCAGCGCCCTTCCAGTTGAAGGCGAGGGTGAAGCCGAGCCACGTTTCAAAAAAGTGGCCGATAGGGCCCTTGTGTCCGAAGAGAATGAGCAGCAGATAGCCGGTGACGACCGGCGGCAGGACAAGCGGCATATGCACCAGCCCGTCGAGCGCGAACTTGCCCCGAAAGCGCCCACGCGCCAGCGCCCAGGCGACGGCGACGCCCGGCGGCAGCGAGAGCGCCGTGCCTGCCACGCCGGTTTTCAGCGATAGCCAGAGGGCCTGCGCTTCGCCCGGCGAGAGCCATCCGCCCCAGTCGGTCATGGCTCAGCCGCGCGCCGCGTTGAAGCGCGCAAAGCCAGCTTCGAGATCGGCGATGAGATCTGTCGGATCTTCCAGCCCCGCATGGATGCGGAGGATCGGTCCCTCGAAGGTGGCGGGCGTCGCCGTGCGGATGCCGTGAAGGTCTTGCGGGACGATGAGGCTTTCAAATCCGCCCCACGACCAGCCCATGCCGAAATATTCGAGATGATCGAGCATGGCGGCGACGGCGGCATCGGGGCAGGGCTTCAGCACAATGCTGAAAAGCCCGCTCGCGCCGGTGAAATCGCGCTTCCAGAGTTCGTGTCCGGGATCGGTCGGCAGAGCCGGATGAAGCACGCGGGCGACTTCGGGGCGGCCGGCAAACCAGCGGGCAAGCGCGATGCCCGTCTTCATGTGACGCTCAAGGCGGACGGAGAGCGTTCGCATGCCCCGCAGAACGAGGAACACATCGTCGGGCGCGACCGTCATGCCGAGGGCGCCATGCGTCGCCAGCACCGTCTTGCCGGATTCCTCGGTTGCGGTGATCGCGCCCATCATTACATCGGAGTGGCCGCCGAGATATTTGGTGACCGCCTGAATCGAAACATCGGCGCCGTGCTCGAAGGGTTTGAAGTAGAGGGGCGAGGCCCAGGTATTGTCGACGATGAGCTTCGCGCCGCCCTCATGCGCGACTTTCGCCAGCGCGGGAATGTCCTGCATCTCGAAACTGATCGAGCCCGGCGATTCCGCGAAGACGGTCTTCGTATTGGTCTTCATATGCTTCGCGAGCCCGGCGCCGATCTCGGGGTCGTAATATTCGACCTCGACGCCATTGCGCTTCAGGATCGTGTCGCAGAAATGGCGCGAAGGGCCGTAGACGCTGTCGGCCATCAGCAGGTGGTCGCCCGCCTTGAGGAAAGCCATCAGCGCGGTGGAGACGGCCGAGAGGCCCGAAGGCGTCAGCACCGTCTTCGCGCCGCCTTCGAGGGCCGCGATGGCCTCCTCAAGCGCTGCGAGCGTCGGCGTGCCGCGCCGGGCATAGGTGTAGGGTTGGCTCCGGGTCTTCATCGCCTCGACGGTCGGGAAGAGAATCGTGGAGGCGTGGTAGACGGGCGGATTGACCACGCCGAAATGTGCGTCCGGGTGGCGTCCGGCGGTGACGATCAGCGTATCCTGCTTGGGCTTCATCTCGGCTCACTGGCAAGTCATCGAAGGTCCGGCACATGTTCAGGCATTGCACCGTGGCGCGATGCGGTTAGTCTGTGCCCTCGAAGGGGAATACCCCGTTTCGCAGAAGCATAGCACCCAAGCAACGCCCCCTGGCAAAGGGAGCGAAGAGAAAAGTCCCGACCCATGGCCAGAAGACCCAGCCCCCTGTCTCGCATCTTCCCGTTCGTCTTCGGGCTGCTGGTTGGCGCAGGCGCCCTCTATTTCTTCCTGCCGGGGCCGGGCTCCACAGTGAGCAAGCCCCAGCCGGGGCAGCCCGCGGCCAAGGCGGCCCAGGCTTCGGCCCCGCAGGGGGCGACGCTCGCCACCGTCCGCGCGAGGGGCTATCTCCAATGCGGCGTCAGCACCGGCCTGCCGGGCTTCTCGAACCCGGATGACAAGGGCGTCTGGACCGGCATCGATGTCGATTTCTGCAAGGCCGTCGCCGCCGCCGTCTTCGGCGACGAGAGCAAGGTCAAATATCGTCCGCTCAATGCCAAGGACCGCTTTACCGCGCTCCAGTCCGGCGAGGTGGATGTGCTCTCGCGCAATACGACCTGGACCATGTCGCGCGACACCTCGCTCGGCTTCAACTTCGCGGGCGTGATCTATTATGACGGGCAGGGCTTTCTGGTGAAGAAGGCTTCGGGCATTGCAGGCGCCGCGCAGCTCAACGGCGCCACCATCTGCACGCAGACCGGCACGACCACGGAGCTCAATCTCGCCGACTATTTCCGCGGCCAGAACATGACCTACAAGGTCTTGCCCTTCGAGAAGAACGAGGAGGCCCTCAGTGCCTATGACAGCGGCCGCTGCGATGCCTATACGACCGACGCGTCGGGCCTCCACGCGCAGAAGCTGATCCTGAAGAATCCGGACGAACATCTCGTCCTGCCCGAAGTCATTTCCAAGGAGCCGCTTGGGCCGCTGGTGCGACAGGGCGATCCGCAATGGGAAGACATCGTGCGCTGGACGCTCTTTGCGCTCATCGACGCGGAGGAGGAGGGCGTGACCTCCACCAATGTCGATCAGATGAAGGCGAGCCAGAGCCCCGAGGTGCGCCGAATGCTCGGCACCGAAGGCGATTTCGGGCAGGCGCTTGGTCTTTCAAAAGGCTGGGCCGCCAATGCGATCGGCGCGGTCGGCAATTATGGCGAGATGTTCGAGCGCAATGTCGGCGTGAAAACGCCACTCGGCATACCGCGCGGCCTCAACGCGCTGTGGCGGAATGGCGGGCTGATGTACGCGCCGCCCATCCGCTGAGGGCGCGCGCGTGGCTGGGGGGAAACAGGCGACAGCAAAGCGGGCGATGCGCTGGTCGTGGAACGATCCGCATCTGCGGTCGCTGATCTGGCAGGTCGCAGCTCTGGCCGCTGTCGTTGCCGCGCTGTGGTATTTCGCGGCGACGGCGCATGAGAATCTCTCCCGCCAGCATATCGCCACGGGCTTTGGCTTCCTGCAGAACACGGCCGGATTCGGCATCGTGCAGGCACTCGTTCCTTACTCGGAAGAGGCGAGTTATGGGCGTGCCTTTTTCGTCGGCCTCTGCAACACGCTGCTCGTCGCCGCATTGGGCACGATGCTGGCGGTCGCGCTCGGCTTTGCCGTGGGGATCGCGCGCCTGTCGTCGAACTGGCTCGTCGCGAAGCTCGCAGCTGTCTATGTGGAGACGCTGCGGAATATCCCGCTGCTGCTGCAACTCTTCTTCTGGTATTTCGCCATCCTCCAGCCGCTGCCGGGCCCACGCGAGAGCCTGACGCTGCTGCCGGGCGTCTTTCTCAGCAATCGCGGCATCGTCATGCCGGGCGTCGGGCTGACGGGAACGAGTCCGGCCTTTCTCGCCGTGTTGCTGCTCGCCATCGTCGCGTCGTTCTTCGTCGCGCGATATGCGAAGGCGCGGCGCATGGCGACGGGCGAGCGCTTTCCGGCGAGCATTGTTAACACCGTTAGCATTATTGTTCTTCCAGGGCTCGTCTGGTTGATCGGCGGCGCGCCCTTCACGATCGACCATGCGGCAATGGGCAAGTTCGATTTCACGGGGGGCTGGCGGTTGCTGCCAGAGTTTCTGGCGTTGCTGCTCGGCCTTGCGCTCTATACGGCTGCCTTCATTGCGGAAATCGTGCGGGCGGGCATTCAGTCGGTCGGACGCGGCCAGACGGAAGCGGCCCATGCGCTCGGCCTTTCCAACTGGCAGACGCTTCGCCTCGTCGTCATTCCACAAGCCCTGCGCGTGATCATCCCGCCACTGACGAGCCAGATCCTGAACCTGACGAAAAACTCATCGCTCGCGGTCGCTATCGGCTATCCCGATCTCGTCTCGGTCTTTGCGGGCACCGTGCTCAACCAGACGGGGCAGGCGATCGAGGTCATCGCCATTACCATGGGCGTCTATCTCGTCATCAGTCTCGCGACCTCGCTGGCGATGAACCTCTACAATGCGCGCGTCGCCATCGTGGAGCGCTGACATGACCGGGGCGATGAAATGGCTGCGGCGCAACCTCTTCTCCAACTGGTGGAACACGGGGCTCACGCTTCTCGTGCTCTATGTCCTCTGGCGCGCGCTGCCGCCCTTCATCGATTGGGCCTTCTTCAGCGCGGTCTGGCATGGAGGGGATCGCACCGCCTGCCTCGGGCCGGACAAGGGCGCCTGCTGGCCCTTTATCTTCGCCAATCTCGACCAGTTCATTTATGGCCGCTATCCGGCGGACTTGCGCTGGCGAGTCGATATAGCCTTTCTGCTCGGCCTTGCGGGCCTCGTTCCCATGCTCATTCCGCGCGTACCCGCGAAGCTCTGGAATCTCGGCTATCTCGTCGTCGCATGGCCGATGATCGCGATCGTGCTGATCTCCGGCGACCGGCCGGGATTGATCGGCGTCGATACGGATCTCTGGGGTGGGCTTCTCGTCACGCTCATCGTCGCCATCACCGGCATCGTGGCCTCGTTCCCGCTCGGCATTCTGCTCGCGCTTGGGCGGCGTTCGGAAATGCCGGTCATCCGTACGCTCTCCACCATCTTCATCGAGTTCTGGCGCGGCGTGCCGCTCATTACGGTGCTGTTCATGGCGAGCGTGATGCTGCCGATCTTCCTGCCGCGCGGGCTTCATCTCGACAATCTGTTGCGCTGCCTTGTCGGCGTGGCGCTCTTCTCGTCGGCCTACATGGCGGAAGTCGTGCGCGGCGGATTGCAGGCCGTGCCGCGCGGCCAGGTGGAGGCGGCGCGTGCGCTCGGCCTCAGCTATTGGCAGACCATGGGCCTCGTCGTGCTGCCGCAGGCGCTGCGCCATGTCATTCCCGGCATCGTCAACACCTTCATCGGCCTCTTCAAGGATACGACGCTGGTGCTGATCGTCGGGCTCTTCGATTTTCTGGGTCAGGTGCGCGTGCAGCTTAGCGACATGCACTGGTCGACGCCGCAGGGGGCCGCGACCGGCTATGTGTTCGCGGCCTTCGTCTACTGGGTTTTCTGCTTCGGCATGTCGCGCTATTCCGCCTTCATGGAGCGCCGGCTCAACAAGGGCAGGGTGAGGTAAGGGGTCATGACAAAATCACCCATCATCGAGATCGCACATGTCGACAAGTGGTATGGCGACTTTCATGTGCTGAAGGATGTGAGCCTGTCGGTCGCGGAAGGCGAGCGCATCGTCATCGCAGGCCCGTCCGGCTCAGGCAAGTCGACACTGATCCGCTGCATCAACCGGCTGGAAGCGCATGACAAGGGCCGCATCGCGGTCGATGGCATCGAACTCACCGAAGACCTGAAACGCATCGACGAAGTGCGCCGCGAAGTCGGCATGGTCTTCCAGCAGTTCAATCTCTTTCCGCATATGACGGTGCTTGACAACTGCACGCTCGCGCCGATCTGGGTCCGCAAGATGCCGAAGGCGGAAGCAGAGGA
>DAIEIL010000122.1 GCA_027352645.1 Rhodobiaceae bacterium
AGGAAGCCGCCGCCGATGCCAAAAAAGCCGGAGAGCAGACCGACGCCGAGCCCATAGCCGGTGAGCGAGGGAAGCAGCGCGGGCGCCGACGCCTGATTGAGACGGACATCGGGATCGCCGCCCGCGCCTTTTCTGAGCAGCATGGTGACGCCGACCGCGATCATGAGGAGACCGAAGAGGAAAAGCAGGAATTCGCCGCCTACGGCCTTGCCCGCGCGCGCGCCGAGAAAGGCGCCGATGACGCCGGAGCCTGCAAAGACCAGCGCGCAAGGCCATTTAACCGAGCGCGCCCGCGCATGAAGCGCGACGCCGACCAGCGCATTGGCGGCGACCGCGATAGCGCTGGTGCCGATGGCGACATGGGGCGAAGCGACGCCAACCACATAGACGAGGAGCGGCACGGCGAGGATCGAGCCACCGCCGCCGATGAGCCCGAGCGTCAATCCGATCAGCGCGCCGGAGCCAAGCGCGAGAATATCCGCCATGGGCATCATCGCCATCTCCATCAGCCGCGCCGGAACAGGCCCTTGATGAGCCAGACTGCCGCCGCCACAGCCAATATATAGAATGCCGGATGGACCGACATACCGAGGGCGACACCGATGAAAAATACGCTCAGCGCAACAATCTGCATCTGATGGGTCGCATCGTCCATGCTGCTTCCCTTGACGACGGGAAGACCCGTCGCCTTCCAGGCGTCGATGCCACCGTCGAGAATGAAGGCCTCGCAATTCGCGGCCTCTTCGAGCTTCTTCGCGCTTGCGCGCGTCCGCATGCCTGACTTGCAATGATAGATGATGACCGCGCCGGCCTCCGTCTGGTCGATGCGTCCGAGGCCGGACAAGGGCTCGTTGCGGGCGCCCTCTATGTGCTCGCGCGCGAATTCGCCGCGCTCTCGAACATCGACGACAAGCGCGCCCCGGCCTATGAGTTTCCTGGCCTTGGAGGGCGAGATGGATTTGAGCGCCATTGCGGCAACCTCTTTGGGTCGACAGATCTTGTTAAATTAGGTAAAACTAATATATTGTCAAGGGACGAAGCCACGGAGGACCAGATCATGCCCGCGCAGCCGAAACCCGACATCCGCGCCTTTTTCGACGAGGCGACCTTCACCGTGACCTATCTCGTGCGCGATCCCGCGACGGGCGCCGCCGCCATCATCGACCCCGTGCTCGACTACGATCCGAAATCGGGCAAGGTCACGACAGCCAGCGCAGACAGGCTTCTCGCCGCCGTCGAGGAAACCGGCGCAAGGGTTGAATGGATTCTCGAGACCCATGCTCATGCGGACCATCTCTCCGCCGATGCCTATCTGAAGGCGAAGACCGGTGCGAAGACCGGTATCGGCGCTGATATCGGCAAGGTGCAGAAGGTCTTTGGGCAGCTCTTCGGCCAGAATGCGCCTTCGGACGGGAGCGAATTCGACGCGCTCTTCGCCGATGGCGACAAAATTCCGCTCGGCGAAAGCCATTTCGAAGTTCTGGCGACGCCGGGCCATACGCCGGCCTGCATCTCCTATCAGATCGGTGATGCGGTCTTCGTCGGCGACACGCTATTCATGCCGGACTATGGCACCGCCCGGACCGACTTCCCCGGCGGCGATGCGCGCGCACTCTATCGCTCGATCAAAAGGCTGCTTTCGTTTCCGCCGGAGACACGGCTCTTCATGTGCCACGACTACAAGGCGCCGGGTCGCGACACCTATGCCTGGGAAACGACCGTCGCTGAGGAGCGCGCGCGCAACATCCATATCCATGACGGCGTCAGCGAGGACGAGTACGTCACCATGCGCGAGACGCGCGACGCTGCGCTTGCCGCGCCTGTGCTGCTGCTTCCCGCCGTTCAGGTCAATATCCGCGCGGGCCAGTTGCCGCAGGCCGAAGCGAACGGGCAGCGCTACCTGAAAATCCCGCTCAGGATTCCGCCGGAGGCGAACCTCTAAGGGCTCGCCTCCCGCAATCGGTCAATGCACCGTCGGCGCAGCGGCTTCGTGCTTCTGCACCTCGACGGCAGCGAGCTCTTCGAGCGCGGGCTCCGCTTCCGCAGGCGCTTGTTCTGCAGGCACTTGTTCTGCAGGCGCATGGGGAGCGGATTCCTCGGCGGCCACCGCTTCGGCCGCTACCGCCTCCTCGACGGCGGGCTCCGCATGAACCGGCTCGGAAGCGAGCTCAGCCTGCGCCTCAGCAACGGGCTCTTCCACCACCGCTTCCTCGGCGAGAGGCTCCTCGATCATGGGTTCCTCAACCGCCGGCTCGGCATAAGCCTCGTCAGGGGCCGCAGCCTCGACGACCGCTTCCTCCTGAACCGGCTCCTCATAAACCGGTTCATCATGCTGCTCGACCTCCGCGGCAGCGACGGCCGCCGCCACTGCGGGAACGGCCACTTCGTCACGGGTCAGCCTGCGTTCGGCCCAGGCCAGAAACACATCGAGCGAGAGAAAATCATCCCCCTTGGCCAGCAGCGGTGCGATGGCGGCGGCGAACAGCGCGAGATAAGGCGTAAGCGCCGTCGTCAGATCGATTCCGCTCGCGAGATCGGCAGGCACCGCGAAGGTCTTCGCCAGCACGCCGACGCCGAGCGCCAGCACCAGCGCCTGCACCAGATATGAAAAGCCGCGCAGAAACCCCAGGATGATGAAAAGCCCGAGCACGCCCCCCAGCGCGCCGAGGCCATGCTGCACGACCGGATTGCTGAAAAGCCCGAAATAGAGCTTGTCGGAAATCTCTACGGCACGATCCGTATTCGTGAGTTTCACCGCCGACCAGGCAAGCAGATAAAATCCGGTGACGAGCCGGAGCAAAAGCAGAGCGACCGCCTTCATGAAATAGCCCCCACAGCCATGTTTCAGAAGGAAACAGTCTGACCGGAACCCCGGCTCCACGCCAAGCATAGTTTTATGAACCCGCCAGCCTTCGCACATGCGCTGGCCCGCCCCGATGCTTCGGGCTATATAGTCCCTTGGACGCCCCGCCTGAGCCGATCCCCTCCTTCGCTCGTACAAGGCGCCGCCCCTTGAGCCCGCCCGCCAGCCCTTGCGAGTACTGCCCCATGAGCAAAACTGCCGAAACCGCCGCCAAAACGCTTATTCTTGGCAACCTCCTGTCCCTGACCGCAAGCACGGCCACCAGTGCCGAAACCCTGCTTGCGAAGGCGAAGGCCGCGGTTACCGGCAAGGTGAGCAGCGAGGGCAAGATTTCGGCGGCACTGATCGAGCGCGAGCAATTCGCCGCTCACGGCCTCTCCTGGATGGCGACCTATGTCGAGGGTCTGCGCCAGCTCGCCGCCTATGCCGCACGCATGACGGAGGAAGGCCGCTTCGGCGAGATCGAAGCGCTGATCGTTCAGGTCGCCTTCGGCGAATATCTCTCGCAGCTTTCGGGCGGCATTCCGATGAGTCAGGGCGAGATCGTTCGCCCGCAGGACCTCGGCATTCCAGAGGCCGACCATGCCGCCTTCCATACCGCCGATGTCCGCACCCTGATCGCACAGGGCAACACCGCCGCAGTGCGCGCGCGGCTCGCGGACCTCATCGCGGAGAATGTCGGCGCGGCGAGCTTCGGCGACGCGGGCCTCGAAGACACCTATGAACAGATCCGCGACCAGATGCGCCGCTTTGCCGACGCCGAAGTCGTGCCTTACGCCCATGACTGGCATCTGAAGGACGAATACATACCGCTATCCGTCATCGCAAAGATGGCCGAGCTCGGCGTTTTCGGCCTTACGATCCCGGAAGAATTCGGCGGCCTCGGCCTCGGCAAGGAATCGATGTGCGTCGTCTCGGAAGAACTGTCGCGCGGTTACATCGGCGTGGGCTCGCTCGGCACGCGCTCAGAGATCGCGGCGGAACTGATCCTCGGCGGCGGCACGCCGGAGCAGAAGGCGAAGTGGCTGCCGAAGATCGCAAGCGGCGAAATCCTGCCGACCGCCGTCTTCACCGAACCCAATACTGGCTCGGACCTTGCGAGCCTCAGAACGCGTGGACGCCGCGATGGCGACGTCTACCGCGTCACCGGCAACAAGACCTGGATCACCCACGCCGCCCGCGCCGATGTGATGACGCTTCTCTGCCGCACCAGCGACGCGCCGGGCTACAAGGGCCTGTCCATGCTGCTCGCGGAAAAGCCGCGCGGCGACGACGCCAACCCCTTCCCGGTCGAGGGCATGACCGGCGGTGAGATCCGCGTGCTCGGCTATCGCGGCATGAAGGAATTCGAGATCGGCTTCGACGATTTCGAAGTGAAGGCCGAAAACCTTCTCGGCGGCGAGGAAGGCCAGGGCTTCAAGCAGCTGATGCAGACCTTCGAGAGTGCCCGCATCCAGACGGCCGCCCGCGCCATCGGCGTCGCGCAAGCCGCCCTCGAACTCGGCCTCAAATACGCGCAGGAGCGCATCCAGTTCGGCAAGCCGATCTTCAACTTCCCACGCGTCTCGGGAAAGCTCGTGATGATGGCCGTCGAGATCCTCGTCGCCCGCCAGCTCACCTATCACGCAGCGCGCGAGAAGGACGGCGGACGGCGCTGCGATCTCGAAGCGGGCATGGCGAAGCTTCTCGGCGCCCGCGTCGCCTGGGCGGCGGCCGATAATGCGTTGCAGATTCACGGCGGCAACGGCTTCGCGCTCGAATATCCGGTGAGCCGCGTCCTCTGCGACGCGCGCATCCTCAACATCTTCGAGGGCGCCGCCGAAATTCAGGCCCAGGTCATCGCCCGTCGCCTGCTTGAAGGCGGCAACTAGAGCAAGAAAACGAAGGAACGCATCGTGGAACAGCTTTTCCGCTATCTCGGTCCGATCGCCATGGCCGCCGTGGTCCTGGTGCTCGCACTCGGCCTTTTCAATATGATGCGCGGCGGGTCCGCATCGAAATCGCAGACGCTGATGCGCTGGCGCGTCATCCTGCAATTTGTGGCCATCATCTTCCTGATGGGGGCGCTCTACTTCACCGCCCGCTGAGCCCGGAAACAGGGAATGGCGGTTTCATTTTCGGACGGGACTAGCGACAAATCGGCAACAGTTCGTCTAGATTTTGTCGGAACATGCCGAACCGGCGTGAAACTGGGTTATTTTGCGATCAAGGCTGATGCCGTCGAACGACGGCGATGATGAAGGGGAATATCGTGCTGAAGAGCAAGCTTCTGACGGCCGCCGCGGCGGCGACCGCCCTTGTGGCGCTGTGTGCGCCCGCGGTGGCGTCCGACTGGATCGACGAGTTGCGCGTCGGCGTTTACGACCACAACACCGACCTGTTCGCGACGCGCCACGAAACGAGCAATCCGGATATCAACGCCGAGGTTCTCTTCAAGACGCCGACCTTCCTCGAATGGGCCTGGGCGCCGCGTCCGATCATCGGCGCGAACATCAACACCGGCAACGGCACGAGCATCGCCTATGCGGGCCTCGCCTGGGACTATGACTTCACGAAGTCGCTCTTCGTCGAAGGCACGTTCGGCGGCGCCATCCACAATGGCGAGACGGAACACGAGACGAGCACGAAGCTCAATCTCGGCTGCCGCGCCATGTTCCACGAAAGCGCTTCGCTCGGCTATCGCTTCGACGAGCATTCGAGCCTGATGCTCACCGTCGACCACATGTCGAATGCGAGCCTCTGCGACGCCAATCCCGGCCTCACCGATGTCGGCGTGCGCTACGGCTTCAAATTCTGATTTCGGCGAAATGCCGCAAAAAGGGCGCCTCCGGGCGCCCTTTTTATTTGGCACGCATATGCACAGGTTTGATCGTGCGGTCGTCTGGCGTCTATCCTTTGGGAAAAGGGCGCAAGAGAGCGAAGGAGAAGCCACCATGACAGAGATTTCCGCCGCGGAGCTTCCCAAGAAGACGGTCAACATCGCCGGCCGGCACATGGCCTATTCGGAGATGGGCAAAGGCGATCCCATCGTCTTCCTGCATGGCAACCCGACATCCTCCTATCTCTGGCGCAACGTGATGCCGCATCTTGCCGATCAGGGCCGCTGCATCGCGCCCGACCTCATCGGCATGGGCGACAGCGACAAGATCGAACCCTCCGGACCCGAGCGCTACACCTTTCGCGAACATCGCCGCTATCTCGACGCCTTTCTGGAAGCCGTCGGCGTCACCGGCCGCGTCACGCTTGTCATTCACGACTGGGGCTCGGCGCTCGGCTTCGACTGGGCGAACCGCAACCGCAACGCCGTCGAAGGCATCGCCTATATGGAAGGGATCGTGCGTCCGCTGAAATGGGACGAATGGAGCCCTTCGGCGCGGCGTATCTTCGAAGGCTTCCGCTCCGAGCAGGGCGAGGCGATGATTCTCGAGAAGAATCTCTTCATCGAAGCTGTGCTGCCGGGCTCGATCGTCAGGAAGCTCGACCCGGCGGAAATGGAAGTCTATCGCCGCCCCTTCCGCACGCCCGGAGAAGATCGCCGCCCGACCCTCACCTGGCCGCGCCAGATTCCGCTCGACGGCGAACCCGCCTTCGTCGTCGACGTCGTGCAGTCCTATGCGGACTGGCTTTCGACGACGGATATTCCAAAGCTCTTCGTGAATGCGGACCCCGGCGCGATCCTGATCGGCGCGCAGCGCGAATTCTGCCGCACATGGAAGAACCAGACGGAAGTGACCGTGAAGGGCAATCACTTCCTGCAGGAAGACAGCCCGCATGAGATCGGCGAAGCCATCGCCAAATGGCGGCGGTCCTGGCGAAAGGCCTGATTCGGAGAGGCGGGACTTGATCGCGGACGCGTCTCGCGCGAGTCTGTCGTGAAAACCTTGAGGAGCGAAACAAATGTCCGAGACAAGCATGGCGACCGTGCAGCCCTATTCGGGCGCGGCAAAGGCGTTCCACTGGACGATCGTCGTCCTCGTCGCGCTGATGCTCTATGGCGGCTGGACGGTGGAAGACCTGCCGAAGGACGAACGCCTCGGCGTCATGCAGATTCACGCAGGTATCGGTATCACCGTTCTGGTGCTCATGCTGGCTCGCCTCATCTACCGCCTCGGCCATCCTGCGCCGGCGCTTCCGGCCGATCTGCCCCGCTGGCAGGCCGTCGCCTCCAAGGCCGCTCATCATGGGCTTTATTTCTTCGTCATCCTTCAGCCCCTGATCGGGCTCGCCATCGCGACGACCTCGAAGTTCAACCTTCACGCCTTCGGCGTCCTCGGACTCCAGATCGCACCCAATGAAGCGATCCACGACCTGGCCGAAGATCTGCACGGACTCAACGCCTGGATCATCACGGCCATTGTCGCCATTCATGCGGGCGCCGCGCTCTATCATCACTTCATCCGTCACGACACCGTGCTGAAGCGCATGCTGCCCTTCGCGAAAGTCTAAAATCCCGATGGTCACGCTCAACAAGATCTACACGCGCACCGGCGACAAGGGCACGACGGCGCTCGCCACCGGCGAACGCCTGCCCAAGCATGCGCTGCGGATCGAGAGCTACGGCACCGTCGACGAGACGAACTCCGCCATCGGCATGGCGCGGCTCCATACCAGAAGCACGCCCGCGCTCGACGCCATGCTGGCCCGCATCCAGAACGACCTCTTCGACCTCGGCGCCGATCTCGCGACGCCGGGAAAGACTGCCGCCGAACTTGGCTACGAGCCCTTGCGCATCGTCGAGGCGCAGGTGACGCGGCTCGAGCGCGAAATCGATGAATTGAACGGCAATCTGGAGCCGCTCCGCTCCTTCGTTCTGCCGGGCGGGACGGCCGCCGCCGCCCATCTCCACCTCGCCCGCACCATCTGCCGTCGCGCCGAGCGCCTCGTCGTCGCGCTGGCCCATGAGGCCCCGGAGGGCGTGAGCGAAGCCGCGCTCAAATATCTCAATCGCCTCTCCGATTTCCTCTTTGTCGCGGCCCGTTATGCGAACTGGGCGCCCGAAGGCCGGGGCACGGGTGACGTCCTATGGACACCGGGCGCGCACCGCTGAACCGGCCTCCTGTTAAACCATTCCAACCAAAAGACTTTTCGTCTCACCACGACGCCTTGCGTCACCGGTCCCCTATGCGTTGACAGGGGCTTATGGCGGCTCTAGGTTGCCGCACCGCAACAACGGCCTTCTGTTTTTTCGCGTGGCCGGACCTTCGTTCCCATCATGGGTGACCGCTCGAAAAGCGCCTTCTCGGGACGCTGGAAAGCGGATGGAAGGCCCGGAAACCTCAACACCAAGTCCGTCGCCGCGGTGAGCCATTTTTGCTTCGGAAAACCAAGGCGACGCCCAGGGAGTCTATCTCGATGAAAGTCCTCGTGCCCGTGAAGCGCGTGGTCGACTACAACGTCAAGATCCGCGTGAAGTCGGATCAGACGGGCGTCGATCTCGCCAACGTGAAGATGTCCATGAATCCCTTCGACGAGATCGCCATCGAAGAGGCGATCCGTCTGAAGGAAGCGGGCAAGGCGACGGAAGTCGTCGCGGTGTCGATCGGCGTCGCCCAGTCGACCGAGACGATCCGCACGGCGCTCGCCATGGGTGCCGACCGCGGGATCCTCGTGAAGTCGGATGAGACGGTTGAGCCGCTCAACGTCGCGAAGATCCTGAAGGGCATCGTCGAGGCCGAAAAGCCTGACCTCGTCATTCTCGGCAAGCAGGCGATCGACGACGATTCGAACCAGACGGGCCAGATGCTCGCCGCCCTTCTCGGCTGGGCGCAGGGCACCTTCGCCTC
>DAIEIL010000128.1 GCA_027352645.1 Rhodobiaceae bacterium
ATCGCATTGATCTCGACCTCTGGACCCTGAAAAACGATGGATCGTCCGACCAACATTGGCCCGGCGCAATGATCCACGATACGGCTGGCTGGCGTCTCGAAACAAAGCTGCCACAGAACGCGAAATGAAAAAAGCGGCTGAGTTTCCCCAGCCGCTTTTCCATTCAATTCGTCAGCGTCGTGATTACGCGTTCGCGTGGACGCGAATCTCGCGGCGAACTTCCGCCATGTAGTCATCATAGAGCGTCGCCGAGATCGTGCCGGGCGTGTACTTGTGCGGGCCGATCTCGCCGACCGGCGTCACTTCCGCCGCCGTGCCGACGATGAAGCATTCCTGGAAGGTCGGCAGTTCCTCGGGGAGAATGTGACGCTCGATGAGCTGGTAGCCGCGCTGTTCGGCGAGCGTGATCACCGTCTTGCGGGTGATGCCGTTGAGGAAGCAGTCGGCGACCGGCGTATGGATCACGCCGTCCTTCACGAAGAAGATGTTGGCGCCCGTGGCTTCGGCGACATAGCCGCGATAGTCGAGCATCATCGCGTCCGCGTAGCCCTTGTCCTCGGCGGCATGCTTCGAGATCGTGCAGATCATGTAGAGGCCGGACGCCTTCGCATGGGACGGCGCGGTCTCGGGCGAAGGACGACGATATTTCGCCATGTCGAGGCGGATGCCCTTCTTGCGCTGCTCGGGATCGAAATAGGACGGCCACTCCCAGGCGGCGACCGCAAGATTGATCTTGTTCTTCTGCGCGGAGACGCCAAGGCCTTCGCTGCCGCGCCAGGCCACGGGGCGCAGATAACCATCGGTGAGGCCCTGCGCCTTCAGCTCCGCGCGGCAGGCGTCGTCGATCTCTTCGACCGAATAGGGAATCTTGAAGCCGAGAATGTCGGCCGAGTTGACCAGACGCTCCGTGTGCTCGCGCAGCTTGAAGATCTCGCCATTATAGGCGCGGCATCCCTCGAATACGCAGCTCGCATAGTGGAGCCCATGAGTCAGCAAATGGATCTTCGCATCGGCCCAGGGAATGAGCTCGCCATTGAACCAGATGAAACCGTCGCGTTGGTCGAAAGGAATGTCAGCCATGTTATTGTTCCTGTTTCGCCGTTCCCGCCGTCGCCTTGAGCTCTTTGGGAAGGCCACTTTGCCCCCGTTAAAGCTTCGCGAAAACATATAGAATTAAGAGAATCGACCGGGCCCGATTAGTCCGGCCTTCCGGGCGGCTGAAGGGACGCTAGCATGACCCGAAAAAATATGTCAACATGGCTGACATAAATTTATGAGTGACATTAAGACACTGGGAACGAGGCGGCCCTCCGCCGGAAGTTCCCCGGGAAACGGCATGCAACCAGCGGGAAAAGGGCTTGTTTCGGCGGAAAAAGGGGCAGATCGCCTCGCCCCGGTGGCACGCCCCCGCGCGGCGGCGGCAGAGGAAGAGCGCCTGATCGAGGCGATCGAACTCCTGTTTTTCAGCTATCGCGACTTCACCAGCGACCCCGACACCATCCTTGAAGAAATCGGCTTCGGCCGCGCCCACCACCGCGTCGTCCACTTCGTCGGCCGCAATCCGGGCATCACCGTCGCAGCGCTGCTCGACATTCTGCGCATCACCAAGCAGAGCCTCGCCCGCGTCCTGCGCGAGGTGATCGAGCGCGGCTATCTCGTGCAGCAGACCGGCGAAAAGGACCGCCGCCAGCGCCGCCTCTATCTCACCGAGGCGGGCGCGGAGCTCTGGGAGCGACTGGTCGCGCCGCAGCGCGAGCGTGTGCGCAAGGCGCTGGCCGCCTCCGGTCCCGGCGGCGAGACGGCCTGGCGCGAAGTCATGTTCTCGCTGCTCGACGAGGCGCAGAGGCCGGAAGCCGAAAAGATCATCATCAAGGAACCGTGAGGCAATGACGGGCACGGCAACCGGCAGCGATCCGCAAATGCCCCGCGAGGCGGGACCTCCCACGCCCGGCGAGGACGCGCCGCATATTCTCATCGTCGATGACGACCGGCGCATCCGCGAATTGCTGAAGCGCTATCTCGCCGATCACGGCTATCGCGTTACCACCGCAGAAAACGCCGCCGATGCGCGCGCGAAGCTTGCCGGGCTCGCCTTCGATCTTCTCGTCGTCGATGTGATGATGCCGGGCGAAAGCGGGATCGAGTTCACCTCTTCGCTCCGCCGCACCTCCTCCGTGCCGATCCTGATGCTGACGGCGCTCGGCGAAACGGAAGACCGGATCGAGGGACTGGAAAGCGGCGCCGACGATTACCTGCCCAAACCCTTCGAGCCGCGCGAGCTTCTGCTTCGCATCGGCACCATTCTCCGGCGCTCCAAGGGGCCCGGCGGGCGCACGGAGGATGTCGCGCTTGGCGATTGCCGCTTCAACATCACCCGCGGTGAACTTCGGCGCGGCGACGAAATGATCCGGCTGACCACGCGCGAGGTGCAGCTCATGCGCATTTTCGCCGCGCATCCGGGTCAACCCCTTTCGCGCCTCGACCTCTGCGACGACGAAGCCGCGGAGCGCTCCATCGACGTGCAGATCAACCGCCTGCGCCGCAAGATCGAGCTCGACCCACGCAACCCCACCTATCTCCAGACGGTGCGCGGCGAAGGCTATGTCTTGATGCCGGACTGACGGGATGCTCGACTGACAGGCAGACGAGAAAGCATCATATTAGCAGCAGGCAAACTCGCCCCGAGACGGATATACATGCAGTTCCGGCCTTTCACGATGATGAAGCGACTGATGCCGACGGGGCTCTACACCCGCTCGCTCATAATCATCGTCGCGCCGATGGTGATCCTTCAGGCCTTCGTGACCTATGTCTTCATGGAGCGCCACTGGCAGATGGTGACGGAACGCCTGTCGCAAAAGACGGTCGCCGACATCTCGCTGCTGCTTTCCGAATATGAGGCGACCCCAACACCGCAATTTGCGACCCAGCTTTCGGACCGGGCGAACCGGCACCTGTCGCTGTCGATCGCCTTTCTTCCCGGTGACCGGCTCCCGACGACCCCATCGAGCAATTACGGCCTTCTCGACCGTTCGCTCTCCGATGAACTCCGCTCACGGATCAACAAGCCATTCTGGATCAATACCGAGCAATATAACGACTATGTCGATATCCGCATTCTCTATGCCGGTGGCGTCATGCGGGTTCTGGCGCTACGCAGCCATGTCTATGCGTCGAATTCGCATATCTTCATCGCCTGGATGGTCGCGGCGTCGCTTGTGCTGCTGACTGTCGCAATCCTCTTCCTGCGCAACCAGATCCGCCCCATCGAGCGGCTCGCGCAGGCAGCCGAAGATTTCGGCATGGGCCGCGACGTGCCGAAATTCAAGCCGCAGGGCGCATCCGAAGTCCGCCGCGCGGCGGCCGCCTTCCTCGAAATGCGCGAGCGCATTCACCGCCAGATCGAGCAACGCACGGCCATGCTCACCGGCGTGAGCCACGACCTCAGAACGCCTCTCACGCGCTTCAAGCTGCAACTCGCCATGTTGCCCGACACGGCCGAGACGGAAGAGCTGCGCGCCGACGTCCGCGAGATGGAGCGCATGCTCGAGGACTATCTCGAATTCGCGCGCGGCCACCAGCGCGAGGCGACGTCGGTTACCGACCTCGGCGAACTGCTCGCCGAAATCCAGAACGACGCCCAGCGCAAGGGGCACAGCGTCGCCTTGCAGCTTCATGGCGACCTCGACCTGCCGCTCAGGAGGAACGCCTTCAAGCGCTGCCTTACCAACATCATCGACAATGCCGGAAAATACGCCGCGCATGTCTGGGTGACGGCTCTACGCGACGAGGACGACATTGCCGTCGTCGTGGACGATGACGGCGCGGGCATTCCCGAAGATCAGCTCGAAGAAGTCTTCCGCCCGTTCTACAGGCTCGATGCCGCGCGCAACCTCGACGCGGGCGGAACGGGCCTCGGGCTTGCCATCGCCCGCGACATTGCGCGCGGGCATGGTGGCGACATTCAGCTTTCGCGCAGCCCCATGGGCGGGCTTCGCGCCGTCATTCATGTGCCGGTGTAACTCGGAAGGCCTCGCTTCAGGCGGCGTCATCCGTCTTGCGGGTGCGTAGCCGCGAGAGCGCGTCCTTCCATTCCTCCGCCTGCCGCAAGCGCTTGTCGAGTTCGGCCATGGTCTTGGCCTGATCCTCGCCATCATTGAGCCAGACACGGAAGGCCGCCGCCCAGACAAGCGCCAGCCCACGCACGCGGACCGCGCCGCGCAAGCCCGATGTATCGATGCCCGCCGCTTCGAGCATCCAGCCGAGCGATTGCAGCGTCGGACGGATGAGTGGCACCGCGCCCAGCGGATCGCCCACAAGGTCGAGCGCAATGCGCTTCAGCGCGGGCTTGTGGGGACCAAGCGCATCGAAGCGCAGCATCAGCACATCGAAGAGACGATCGCGCGGGCTCTCACTGCCAAGGTCTTCGGCCTCGGCTGCGGCGAGCACTTCTGCATCGATGCGGCGCGAAAAGGCGGCAAGGATTTCCGCCTTCGAGCGAAAGACATGCGCAAGTTCCGGCAGCCCAACCTTTGCCTCGGCGGCGATGTCGGCCAGCGCAAGATCGCGCCAGCCCTGCGCCAGCGCGAGCTTCAGCGCGGCGTCGATGATCCGGTCTTCGGGTGATGCTTTCTTGCGGGCCATGTCACTATCTCCTCTGGCCGATGAGGATAGGCATTCAGGCGGGAAGACGCCACCAGCGCCTGAGCGCAACGAGCGACCAGATCGCCTCGACCGCGCCAAAGGGCCATGCGCCTTGCAGAAATCCATAGATCGAGCCGAGCGCGCAGGCGCCCGCAAAGCCGAGCACGAACCAGCGGCTCCGCTCTTCCAGCGCATAACAGACAAGCATCATGGAGACGGCGAAGAGGCCGAACAGCGAAAGCGGATCGAGAAACGCTTCCAAGCGGCTTATTGCCCGAGTTCGCGGGAGCGATCGCGCGCGGCCTGCGCCGCGTGGCGCATCAGCGTCGAGAGCCCGTTCTCGCCCATCAGCACGTCGAGCGCCGCCGCCGTGGTGCCGCCCGGCGACGTCACGTTCTTGCGCAACGTGGAGGGCGTGTCTTCGAGCTGATGCAGCATCTCACCCGCGCCAGAAACCGTCGCGCGCGCAAGCCGCAGCGCGAGGCCCGCTTCGAGGCCGAGCGACTCAGCCGCCGCCGCGAGGCATTCCGTGAGGTAGAAGACATAGGCCGGCCCCGAACCGGAGATTGCCGTCACGGCGTCGATGAGCCCCTCGCTCTCCACCCAGTCGGCCTCGCCGACCGCGCCGAGAAGCGCCGTCGCAAGCTTGCGCTGTTCAGGCGTCACCAGCGTATTGGCACAGGCGACGGTGATGCCGCGCCCGACAGAGGCAGGCGTATTCGGCATGGCGCGGACGACATGCGCGCCCGCGCCCAGCAATTCGCCAAGCCGGTGCAGCCCCATGCCAGCGGCGATGGAGATGAAAAGCGTTTCCGGCGCGACCAGCGGCGCAAGATCGGGAAGCACCTGATCCATCAATTGCGGCTTCACGGCAAGCAGCACGACGGAGGGCTTGCGCGCCGCAAGATCGGCGATCGAGAAATTGAGCGGAATGCCGCGCTCGGCGACGAGCTGCGCGATTTCCGCCGGTGGATTGGGGTCGCGGAGGTAAACGTCGCGCGGATTCAGCCCGCGGCCAAGCCACCCGGACAGGAGAGCGCCCCCCATCTTGCCTGCGCCGACAAGAACGAGCGGACTTTGCAAAGTCAGTGTCATTTCAGAAACCGTCTCAAGCTACCGACGCGGGGAGAACTCAGGCGTTGCCCCGCGTCTCGAACATCGCAGCAGCGATCGCGTCTTCGGCGGACTTGCCCGCCCAGAGCACGAACTGGATCGCCGGGTAATAGCGCTCGCAGGCTTCGACCGCCAGCCTGAGCAGCGCCTCGCATTGTTCCGGCGTCGCCGTCGCGCCGCCGCAAAGCAGCAGGCTGTTGCGGTATAGAAGCACGCCATCTTCCGACCAGAGGTCGAAATGGCCGGACCAGAGCTGTTCGTTGATGAGCGTCAGCAAATGCCGGATCGGCGGCCGCTTGTCCGAGGGCACGCGAATGTCGAGCGTGGTCGCCACATGAAGGCCGGAGAGGTCGTTCCGCCAGTTCAGCGAGATGTGATGATCGCGCCACTCTCCGGCGACGCAGATCGTCAGCTCGTCCTCATGGCTACGCTCGAAAATCCAGTCGCGGATAGAGGCGACCTGCTCGAGCAGGTCGAGGGGATTTGGATCAAACTCGTCGGCTTCAACGAGAGAAGCGGTCATTCTGTACCCCGACACGGCAGCCTCCCGGCAGGGTCAAACGCTACATCTTGTAGGTTCGAGCCCCCTGCCCCACCAAACCAACGTGACGTATGCGTTGAGTCGGCGCAACCCTCGGGGGTGTGCGGGTTTATGAAAAACTGGGGATAGTCGAGGAAAGTCTGGGGATATTCCGAGGCTTATTCGCCGTCGTTCGCACCGTCGGCGATTTCCTCGGCGGGCTTGGCCTTTCCCTTTGCCGCCTTGCGGGCGAGCTGGGCTTCCAGCGCCTCGATACGGAGCTTCAGGGCCTCGTTTTCCTCGCGGGCCAGTGCCGCCATGGCGCGCACGACCTCGAACTCCTCGCGGGGGACCAGATCGAGATCGGCAACCAGCCGCTCGGCCTGGGAGCGCATGAGCGTCTCCACTTCCTGGCGAACGCCCTGCGCGGCGCCGGCGGCATTGGTGAACAGCCGGGCGATCTCGTCAAGAACACGGTTTTGCGTCTGGGTCATTTCGCTCTCCTACTCCGAAGCGCCCGACCATAACCCCTCGGGCACAAAAAATCGAACGGGTCAATTTGCCTCGCCGCACGGGCGGCGGTTTTCGGCCAGTTGAGGCAAATCAAGTCCATGCCTGGCCGAAAGGCATAACAATAACGGCCGTAGCGCGGCCATGATGGGATCAACATGCGGAACATCAAACTCGTCTTCTGGGGCCAGCTCGCCCTGTTGAGCCTTTTGTGGTTTGCCGCCGACCCGACCGCTCTTGCGCGGAGCGGATTCTTCGCCATCCGCGGGAGCATGGTGCAGTACACCGGCATTCTCGGCATGGGCTGCATGAGCCTGGCCATGCTCCTGGCGCTGCGCCCGCGTTGGCCGGAGCGCTGGCTCGGCGGGCTCGACAAGATGTACCGCCTGCACAAATGGCTCGGTATCGGCGGGCTCGTTCTCTCCGTCACGCATTGGCTCTGGGCGAAGGGCCCGAAATGGGCGGTGGGCTTCGGCTGGCTTGAGCGTCCGGTTCGGGGACCGCGTCCTGCTATCGAGAATCCCGTCGAACAACTCTTCTCCGGTTTCCGCGACGCAGCCGAAGGGCTTGGCGAATGGGCCTTCTATGCGGCTGTGCTGTTGATCGCGATAGCGCTGATCCAGCTCATTCCCTACCGGCTCTTCTACAAGACCCACCGGCTCATCGCCGCCGCCTATCTGGTGCTCGCCTTTCACTCCGTGGTGCTGATGCAGTTCAACTACTGGGCCTCGCCGCTCGGCATCCTGATGGCGGTGCTGGTGCTCAACGGCACGGCGGCTGCCATCGTTGTGCTCTTCAGGCGCGTCGGCGCCGGGCGGCAGGTCGAAGGCTCGATCGTCGATCTCGACTACTATCCGAGCCTGCGCGTTCTCGAAGGTCAGGTTGCGCTTCCGCGCGGCTGGCCGGGACACAAGGCCGGACAATTCGCCTTCGTGACCTCCGACGCCTCGGAAGGCGCCCATCCCTATACCATCGCCTCCGCCTGGGATCATGCCGATCGCCGCATCACCTTCATCACCAAGGAACTTGGCGACCACACCAGAACGCTTCGCGAGCGGCTGCGCGTTGGCCAGAAAGTGAAGGTCGAAGGCCCCTATGGCAGCTTCACCTTTGACGACGGCTTTCCCCGCCAGATCTGGGTCGGCGCAGGCATCGGCATCACGCCATTCGTCGCCCGGCTGAAACAGATCGCGATGGAACGCCGGGCCGCCCCCGCCCGGCATCCCCGGATCATCGACCTCTTCCACTCGACCACTGACTGGAGCGACGAGGCCATCGCCAAGCTCACCGGCGATGCCGAGGCCGCAGGCGTCCGCCTCCATGTGCTCCATGACGCGCGGGACGGCAGGTTGAATGGCGACCGCATCCGGGAGGCGGTGCCGGAATGGCGCGAGGCGAGCATCTGGTTCTGCGGGCCGATCGGCTTCGGTGCGGCATTGCGGCAGGACTTCGCGAAACATGGATGGGATGTAACACATCGCTTCCATCAGGAACTCTTTGCGATGCGTTGATGGCCCCACGTGCGGCTTGACACTCGACGGGCGGCGGTGACACTGGCGCGGCATCCCTTTGCCACATCGAGGCTCCATGACCGGCATCCCCTTCCCGAATATCGATCCGGTACTCATTCACATCGGGCCGCTCGCAATCCGTTGGTATGCGCTTGCCTATATCGCCGGTCTCGTCCTCGGGTGGCGCTATATCCTCGCGATGATCGACACGCCAAAGCTCTGGCAGGGCTCCGCGCCCATCAGCAAGCTCGAAGTGGACGACGCCCTTCTCTGGGCCGCGCTGGGCGTCATCCTCGGCGGACGCATCGGCTACGTCTTCGTTTACAACTTCAGCTACTACATGGAGCATCCGAACGAGATATTCACCGTCTGGCATGGCGGCATGAGCTTTCACGGCGGCGCTCTGGGTGTTCTCGTCGCGCTCGCGGTCTTCTCTCGTCGCCGTAACATTCCGGCGCTGACGCTCATGGATCTCGTCTGCGCCGCGCAGCCCATCGGCCAGTTCTTCGGACGCATCGCGAACTTCATCAACGGCGAACTCTGGGGCCGCCCCACCGATGTGCCATGGGCCATGGTGTTTCCCACCGGCGGGCCGATCCCGCGCCATCCGAGCCAGCTTTACGAGGCCGCGCTCGAGGGCATCGTGCTCTTCCTCGTGCTGCGTCTCCTCACGCATCGCTTCAAGCTTTTGCAACGTCCCGGCACCGTGATGGGCGTCTTCATCATGGGCTACGGCCTGTCGCGTGTGATCGTCGAATTTTTCCGCGAGCCCGACGCGCAGGTTGGCTATCTCTATGGTGATTGGCTGACCATGGGCATGCTTCTGTCGGTGCCGATGATCCTTGCCGGCGCGCTGCTCGCCTGGAAAGCGCCTGTGGTTGCCGAATGGATCGCGCCGCAGCGCTCCGCCGCCAAGCGGACCTGACGCGATGACCGCGCTTGCGCGCCACCTCGCGCGCATGATCGAGGCGACGGGCCCGATCCCGATTTCGCAGTACATGGCGCTGGCGCTCGGCCATCCCGAGCACGGCTATTACATGACTCGCGATCCTCTCGGCGCCCGCGGCGACTTCACCACGGCGCCGGAAGTAAGCCAGATGTTCGGCGAACTCATCGGGCTCTGGATCGCCGATGCGTGGATCGCGCAAGGACGCCCGAAACATTTCATCCTTGCCGAACTCGGGCCCGGACGCGGCACGCTGATGGCGGACGCGCTTCGTGCGCTCCGCTCCGTGCCCGGCGCGCTCGATGCGGCCCGCGTGCATTTCGTCGAGACGAGCCCCGTGCTCCGCGCAGCGCAACAGCGCCTCGTCCCCCGCGCGACATGGCATGAGCGCTTCGAGCAATTGCCGCCAGACCCGCTCTTTCTCATTGCCAATGAATTCTTCGACGCATTGCCCATCGCGCAATATGTGAAGACCGAGCGCGGCTGGTGCGAGCGGCATGTGACGCTGGCCGATGGCTCGTCCGAAGAGAACCCTCGCTTCATTCCCGCGCTTGCGCCTGTCGCCACACCTGCCACGGCCCTTCCGCCCGCCATGCGCGATGCGCCTCTCGGCAGCATCGGCGAAATCTCGCCCGTCTCCACCGCCATTGCGGAAGCGGTTGCCGCCCGGATCGCAAGGCTTGGCGGCGCGGCGCTCATCATCGACTACGGGCATATGAAAAGTGCGGCAGGCGATACGCTGCAAGCGCTGAAGGCTCATCAATATGTGGATGTGTTCGCGACCCCCGGCGAAGCGGACATAACCGCCCATGTCGATTTCGAAGCGCTGGCCGACGCCGCAAGGCGCGGCGGCGCGACGCCCTATGGCCCCGTCGAGCAAGGCGCGTTCCTCAAGGCGCTCGGCATCGAAGCGCGCGCCAACGCGCTCAAGGCCCGCGCGACGCCCGCGCAAGCCCTGGCCATCGACGCCGCATTGACGCGATTGACGGCACCCGACCAGATGGGCAGCCTCTTCAAGGTACTGGGCCTGGCCGCGCCTTCCGCGCCTGCGCCCGCCGGATTCTGACAGGACCTTTCATGCTCACCGCCAAGCCGCTCGAACATCTCGCGCATATTCGCCACGGCTTTTTCACGCGCGAGGGCGGCGTGTCCGAGGGCATCCATGCGTCGCTCAATTGCGGCTATGGCTCGGACGACGATAAGCTAGCCGTGCGCGAAAACCGCGCCCGCGTTGCACGCGCGCTCGACGCGGAGCCGAACCATCTCGTTACCGTCCACCAGATTCACAGCCCCAATGTCGTGCACGCCACCGAAGCATGGGAGCATGGCCATGCCCCGCAAGCCGACGCCATGGTGACGGATCTCCCCTCGGTGACGCTCGGCATTCTGACCGCCGATTGCGCGCCGGTGCTTTTCGCCGACAGCAAGGCGCGTATCGTGGGTGCTGCTCATGCCGGCTGGAAAGGCGCTTTCACCGGCGTGCTCGATGCAACGGTTGAGGCGATGGTCGATCTTGGCGCGACCCGCGAGGAGATCGTTGCCATTATCGGCCCCTGCATCTCACGCGACGCCTACGAAGTGGGCCCGGAGTTTCACGCGCGTTTCATCGAGGCGAATGCAAGCAACGATCGCTTTTTCACGCCTTCCTTGCGCAATGGACATTTCATGTTCGACCTGCCCGACTATGCGGCCGCGCGCCTTGTAGCCGCAGGTGTCGGCACGGTCACGTCGCTCGGTCTCTGCACCTACGCGGATGAAAGCCGCTTCTTTTCCTATCGCCGCACAACTCATCGCGGCGAGCCGGATTACGGACGGCAAATTTCCGCGATCAGGCTCGCGCCGCAGGACTGAAGCGCCAGCGCCAAAGACTTCGGCTCCTGCCGCCGAAAGGGTACCCTTGTTGCGGACGAATCGCTTTTCCGCGTATTCGATCCGGCAGCGAGGCGTAGGTGCAGGGCGTAACGAAGGCGGACCACTGGCGGCGGACACGCAGGCATTTCGCGAGAAGGCTGCGGGTTGCGACCGCCATTGTGATTCTCGGCCTCGCCGGCTGCACGGAGGAAAAAGTGCCCGCCGGCGCTTCGGCCTCCACGTCCCCGGTCAGCGTGAAGCTCGACGCAGGCGGCCAGCTGCGCTCCGCGGATGCGGCGCTTCTCGCCTCGCTCATCGAAGAACAGGCGGCGCGTCCGGGCATGCCTTTCGCCGCCGCCGACGCGCGTCACAGATATTCGATTGCGGGCGCCGTGGACGCCGGCCTCACCGCCAAAGGCACCTATCTCGTCGCCGTGCTCGACATTCGCTCGCCGAACGGCATCGCACTTCACCGGATCGTCGAGGAAGCGCTGATTGCCAAGGGCGAGGATGCCGGTCTCAGCCGTTCCGATCTGCTGCCGGTTGCCGGCAAGGCCGTGGACAAGCTCGCGGCATGGCACATAGCCTCGATCAGGGCCGATCACGCGATGGCGGCTCTCGATCCCGATGACCTTGGCCCCGACGCCACGATCGCGGCCGGACCGAACGCCGATCTCGTCACCGGCAGCATTTCCCATCGCACCCTGTCGGCGAGCCCCGGCGCGCGGCTTCGCTTCGATATCGACATGGGCCCTGCGCCCGGCGACGGCCGCGAGGCGCTGGCCTCCGCCCTAGGCGACGCGCTCAGGCGCCGGGCGCCGACGCCCCAATGGAATGCCGGACACTATATTGTGCGGGGCGAGGTGGCGCTCTCATCCACGGCGAATGCGGAGCCGTCACTTGCGATTCAATGGCAAGTCGTGGCGGATGATGGCCGCCTCGTCGGCACCGTCATCCAGGCCAATGCGGTGAGCCCCGCCAAGGTCGCCACCCGCTGGGGCGATCTGGCGGGTCAGGCCGGGGAGGCGGCAGCCAGCGGCGTCCTCTCCCTCCTCACACAATCGGCCAAAGGTGCCTGAAAATGACACACGGCCCAGAGTTTTCGCAGGAGCGAAGGGCCCGGTGTTTACAAGCGCCCCACCGCCTTGTTAAAACCCGCTCGCGCCGTCGCGCCGGCGTCACAATGAGCGCGGCATTCCCCGGGGGTCCAAGGCCATGAAACTCGTCGCAGGCAACTCAAACCGTGCGCTTGCCGAAGCCATAGCCGCCTATCTGAACCTTCCGCTCACCAAGTCGGTCGTTCGCCGCTTTGCGGACATGGAAGTCTTCGTCGAGATCCAGGAAAACGTCCGCGGCGAGGACGTCTTCGTGATCCAGTCGACCTCCTACCCCGCCAACGATCATTTGATGGAACTTCTCATCATCGTCGATGCGTTGAAGCGCGCCTCCGCGCGCCGCATCACGGCGGTGCTGCCCTATTTCGGCTATGCCCGTCAGGACCGCAAGCCCGGCGCGCGCACGCCCATCTCGGCCAAGCTCGTGGCGAACCTCATCACCACGGCTGGCGTCGACCGCGTGCTCACGCTCGACCTCCATGCCGGCCAGATCCAGGGCTTCTTCGACATCCCGACCGACAACCTCTTCGCCGCGCCGGTTCTGACGCGCGACATCGAGCAGCATTACGACAACGGCAAGACGATGATCGTGTCGCCGGACGTGGGCGGCGTGGTCCGCGCCCGCGCCATTGCCAAGCGCATCAATGCCGACCTCGCCATCGTCGACAAGCGCCGCGAGCGCGCCGGCGAGTCCGAAGTCATGAACATCATCGGCGACGTGAAGGGCCGCTCCTGCATTCTGGTCGACGATATCGTCGATTCGGCAGGCACCCTCTGCAACGCCGCCGAGGCACTGCTGAAGCAGGGCGCGACCGACGTTTCGGCCTATGTGACCCATGGCGTTCTGTCGGGCGGCGCGGTTGCCCGCGTCTCGGCTTCGCACCTCAAGGAACTGGTCATCACGGACTCGATCCAGGCGACGGAAGCCGTGCGCGTCTCGCACAATATCCGCACCGTCTCCATTGCCCCTCTGATCGGCGAAGCCATGCGCCGCACGGCGGAAGAACGCTCGGTGTCGAGCCTCTTCGACTGAGGCCGAACCTCCCCTAAACCCTTTCCACGGGTTGAGTTTTTCCCTTTCGGGCGCTATAACGCGCCCCAACCGGCGTCCACACCCCTGGAGGAAACGCCGCGAGCCACCGGCGGGCAGCCCGTCCCCGGGGCTATTTTTGCTGGAGAATCAATGCCATGGCTGAGACCCTGACGCTCAAGGCCGAGGCGCGTACGAAGAGCAGCAAGGGGGCTGTTCGCTCGCTTCGCCTCGCAGGCCGCGTCCCCGCCGTCATTTACGGCGACAAGAAGACCCCTGAACTGATTTCGGTCGACTACAAGGCCGTGAACGCCCTCTACCAGACGGGCACCTTCACGAGCCACATCCTCGACGTCGAGATCGACGGCCGCAAGGAGCGCGTCATTCCGCGCGACGTGCAGCGCGAGCCCGTGCGCGACTTCCTCATCCATGTGGATTTCCTGCGCGTCGGCAAGAATGCGAGCATCACGGTCGAAGTTCCGGTTCACTTCGTGAACCATGAAGCCTCGCCGGGCATGAAGGCCGGCGGCGTGCTGAACATCGTCAGCCACGAGATCGAACTCTCCTGCCCGGCGGACTCGATCCCCGAGGCGATCGAGATCGACCTCACCGGCTACGAAATGGGTTCGTCGATCCATATCTCGGCCGTCAAGCTCCCGGCTGGCGTGAAGCCGACCTCGTCGGACCGTGACTTCACTGTCGCGACGATTGCCGCGCCTGCGGCCGTCGTTTCGGCCGAAGCTTCGGCGCCTGCCGCCGCTGCTGCGGCTCCGGCTGCTGCGAAGGGCGCTGCGGCTCCTGCCGCTGCCGCCAAGGCGCCCGCGGCGAAGAAGTAATCTGGTTAGCCGGAGGCCGACGCGATGCTGCTTCTCGTCGGCCTCGGCAATCCGGGTCCCAAATACGCCTTCAACAGGCACAATATCGGCTTCATGGCGGTGGATGCGATCATCCGCCGCCATTCCTTTTCGCCGGAGCGGCCGCGCTTTCAGGGCCTCGTCAGCGAAGGCACGCTTGGCGGCGACAAGATCATTGCGCTGAAGCCGATGACCTACATGAATGAATCCGGCCGCTCGGTCGGCGAGGCCATGCGCTTCTACAAGCTCACGCCCGATCAGGTCGTCGTCATGCATGACGAGCTCGACCTGCCGGAAGGCAAGCTCCGCATCAAGACGGGCGGCGGACATGGCGGCCATAACGGCCTGCGCTCCATCGACGCCCATATCGGGCAGAACTACCGCCGCGTGCGCCTCGGCATCGGCCATCCCGGCGACAAGGACCGCGTGCTCGGCCATGTGCTGGGCGATTTCTCGAAGGCCGACCTGAAGTGGCTTGAGCCCTTCCTCGACGCCATTACGGATGCGTCCCCTCTTCTCGGCGAAGGCCATTTCAACAGCTTCGCCAACCGGGTGCATCTCGCGCTCAATCCGGAGCCGGAAAAGAAAAAGCCGGCACCGAAGGACCAGAAGACCAAAGAAAACGGAGAGAAGTAGTCATGGGTTTCAAGTGCGGCATCGTCGGATTGCCCAATGTCGGCAAGTCGACCCTTTTCAATGCGCTGACCCAGACAGCGTCGGCGCAGGCCGCGAACTACCCGTTCTGCACCATCGAGCCGAATGTCGGCGAAGTGGCCGTGCCCGATCCGCGCCTCGAAACGCTCTCGGCGGCGGCAAAGAGCAAGGAAATCATTCCGACGCGCCTCACCTTCGTCGACATTGCCGGCCTCGTGAAGGGCGCTTCGCAGGGTGAAGGCCTCGGCAACCAGTTCCTCGCCAATATCCGCGAGGTCGATGCGGTGGCCTATGTGCTGCGCTGCTTCGAGGATGGCGACATCGTGCATGTCGCAGGCAAGATCGACCCGCTGGCCGACGCCGAAATCGTCGAAACGGAATTGATGCTCGCCGATCTCGAAAGCCTCGAGAAGCGCGTGACCCCGCTCGAAAAGAAGGCCAAGGGCGGCGACAAGGAAGCAAAGCAGCTCGTCGACCTGATGAACACCGCGCTGGAACTTCTGCGCGATGGCAAGCCCGCTCGCCTCGCCGTGAAACAGGGCAAGATTTCCGAAGAAGACATGAAGGCGTGGAACGGGCTCAACCTCCTCACCTCGAAGCCCGTTCTTTACGTCTGCAATGTCGATGAAGGTTCCGCCGCCACCGGCAACGCCTTCTCGAAGCAGGTCGAGGCTCGCGCCGCCGCCGAAGGCGCGGAAGCGGTCGTCATCTCCGCGCGCATCGAGGAAGAGATCGCGCAGCTTCCGACCGAAGAGCGCACCGAGTTCCTCGAAACGCTCGGCCTCGAAGAGCCCGGCCTCAACCGCCTCATTCATGCGGGCTACAAGCTCCTCCACCTCATCACCTATTTCACGGTGGGCCCGAAGGAAACGCGCGCCTGGACGATCACGGTCGGCACACGCGCGCCGGCCGCCGCCGGAGTCATCCATACGGATTTCGAAAAGGGCTTCATCCGCGCCGAAACCATCGCCTATGAGGACTACGTCAAGCTCGGCGGCGAGCAGGGCGCAAAAGACGCCGGCAAGATGCGGCTCGAAGGCAAGGAATACGTGGTGCAGGACGGCGACGTCATGCACTTCCGCTTCGCGAACTGACGTCAGGGGGAGCATTGCTCCCCCTACTGCTATCTGGTTACGCTGCAACAGTTCCGGGCGGAGAATGATCAGGGTGGCCAGAGAGATCTGGTCAAGTGTCTGAGTGAGTGGTGAGTGAAATGCCCAAATATTACTGGGAAGATTTCAAGGTCGGCGACACGCTCGAATTCGGTTCGAAACACGTAACCCGCGAAGAGATTCTCGAGTTCGCGAGCGAATTCGATCCCCAGCCATTCCACCTCGACGAAGAAGCCGCAAAGAAGTCCATACTGGGCGGCCTTTGCGCCAGCGGCTGGCACACCAGCGCCATGCTGAAGCGCATGATCTGCGACGCATTCGTTCTGGACTCCGCCACCGTCGGCATACCCAGCATCGAGGAGATACGCTGGAAAAAGCCCGTCTATGTCGATGACGTGCTTTCGGTCAAACGCACCTGCATCGAACGGCGCACGTCCAAACGCCAGCCGGGAATGGGCCTGACCCGCTTCGCCTACGAGGTCTTCAACCAGAAGCGGGAAGTCGTGATGACGATGGTGGGCTGGGTCAAGTATGGCCGCCGCCACGCCGACGAAGCGGTGGAGGCCTGATGCCCTGGTTCGAGGATATTGAGCTCAACGTCAAAACGGAGCTCGGCAGCCATACATTCACCGAAGAGGAAATCATCCGCTTCGCGCGCAAATACGATCCGACGCCGTTCCATGTCGATCCGGAAGCGGGGAAAGACAGTCCCTTCGGCGGCCTCATAGCAAGCCGGTGGCACACGGCGGCGACATGGATGAAGCTCATGGTGCCGCATGTCCGGGGTCGCGTTGAGCAGCCGGACGAAACGGGCCGCACACCTTCGGCAGGCCCCTCGCCGGGCGTTCTCGACCTTCAATGGCCAAACCCCGTTCGGCCCGGCGACACGATCAGCTACTCGACGACGCCCGTCGAAAAGGTGGAGATGCGTTCGCGTCCGGAATGGGGCATCCTCAGGAGCCGCAACGAAGGCGTGAACCAGAGGGGAGAGCTTGTCCTGCACTTCATCGGGCAGGCTCTCATCGAACGAAAACCAAGGACCGGGGAGACGAAGTGATGTCGCACAAGGGCAAGATGATCACGCTGAAGAGCGGCGACGGCGCCGACATTCTCGCCTATCACGTGAAGGCGGAAGGCACGCGCAAGGGCGGCCTCGTTCTCATCATGGAAATCTTCGGCGTCACCGACCACATCAAGGATCTTTGCGACGGCTATGCCGCGCGTGGCTATGACGTCGTCTCGCCGCAGCTCTATGACCGGCAGGTCAGGGACTTCAAGGCGACCTACAGCCAGGAAGACATCCAGAAGTCGCTCGAATACCGCGCGAAGAACCCGATCGAGAACACGGTCATGGACGTGCAGGCGAGCGTGGACATGCTTCGCGCCGACGGCAACAAGAAGGTCTTCATCACCGGCTATTGCTATGGCGGCACCGTTTCGTGGGTTGCGGCCTGCCGCGTGAAGGGCCTCGACGCCGCCGCCTGCTATTACGGCGGCGCGATCAAGGACTTCCTCGACGAAACGCCGAAATGCCCGACCATCAATCATTTCGGCGAGAAGGATCATTCGATCCCGATGGACGTCGTCGAGAAGATCAAGAAGGCGCACCCCGAAGTGCCGTCCTATGTCTATGACGCCGACCATGGCTTCAACTCCGACCGCCGCAATAATTACGACAAGGCGGCGGCTGAACTCGCGCTGAAGCGCACGCTGGAGCTGTTCGAGAAGGCGTGAGACCGCCCCAATTTCAGCTATCCACAATTTCATTGCGTCATCGCCAATTCGCGCCATATTGATTGGCGCCTGACGCGAGCGACGCCCATGAAAAAACCTGCCGATCCCCTGCTTCTCGAAAATCAGCTCTGCTTCGCGCTTTATTCCGCATCGCTGCAGATGACGAAGCTCTACAAGCCGCTTCTGGCGGAGATTGGCCTCACCTATCCGCAATATCTCGCCATGCTGGCGCTGTGGGAAAAAGACGGCGTGACGGTCGGCTCGATCGGCGAGCGGCTTTTCCTCGATTCCGGTACGTTGACGCCGCTATTGAAGCGGCTCGAAGCGGCGAAGCTCGTGAAGCGGAGCCGTAACGGGGCCGATGAGCGGCAGGTGCTGATCCAGCTGACGGACAAGGGCCGATCCTTGAAGAAGGCCGCTTCCGGCATCCCGGCGCAAGCCGCCTGCGCGGCGGGCCTGCCCATCGACGAACTCGCCAACATCAAGAAAAAGCTGGAGAAGCTGCGGGGAAATCTCACCGGCTGACGCCCCCGAGGCAGCGGGTGGGAAAAGGCTTGCTATTTATATTGTGTACAATATATTTGCTCACAATACGATAATCACGGGAGCCGATCATGAGCGACAAGACCGCCTTCGATTTCGAATTCAAGAGCCTCAGGGGCCAACCTCTTCCCCTCAATGCCTTCAAGGGGCACCCGCTGCTCATCGTTAACACGGCCTCGAAATGCGGCTTCACCCCGCAATACAAGGGGCTCGAAGCGGTATGGCAGAAGTACAAGGATGAGGGGCTTGTCGTCTTGGGCGTGCCGTCGAACGACTTCGCCAATCAGGAGCCGGGCGGCGCGGACGAGATCGCCACATTCTGCGAGATGAATTTCGGCGTCGACTTTCCGCTCACCGCAAAGGTCAGCGTCAAGGGCTCCGACGCGCATCCTCTTTTCAAATGGATCGGCGCGCAGGGCGGCTTTCTTTCGAAGCCGCGCTGGAACTTCTACAAGTATCTGATCGGCCGCGACGGCAAGCTCAAGACATGGTTTGCCAGCACGACGACGCCGGAGTCGGCGAAATTCGAGAAAGCGATTTCGGAACTGGTGAAGGGCTAAGGCCCCGGCGTTTCCAGGATCGTGCGGAAGCCGAGATGGCTCGTCGCCAGATCGGCTTCCTGCCCCTGCCGCGCGCCTGCGCGATAGCGCATGCAGTAGTTCGGCGCGCAGAGATATGAACCGCCCTTGATGACGTGGCGCGGCGCCATGTCCTTGTTGTCGTCGGAATAGATGTCCGACGTCCATTCCCAGACATTGCCGATCATGTCGTAAAGGCCGAAGCCATTGGGCTTGTAGCATCCTACGGGCGCGAGGCCGACGAAGCCGTCTTCCGCGGTGTTCAGCACCGGGAAGACCCCCTGCCAGCTATTTGCCTCTTTCGGTTGCTCATGCTCATTCGGCGGATGACCGGAGCCGCCGCGCGCCGCCCATTCCCATTGCGCCTCGCTGGGGATCTTCCGCCCCTTCCAGCGAGCATAGGCTTCGATGTCTTCCAGCGTGACGGCGACGACGGGATAATGCTCGCGTCCTTCGATACTCGTGTCGGGACCGCCGGGATGGCGCCAGTTCGCACCCGGAATATATTGCCACCACTGGCTGATATCGCCCGTGCCATCCACCTTGTTCGGCATCACGAAGACAACCGCGCCCGGCTTCATCATGTATGAAGGCAGATCGTCGTGCTTTGTCTTGTCGACCGGGCGTTCGGCGAAAGTCACATAGCCCGTTGCGGCGACGAAAGCGGCGAACTCGGCATTCGTCACTTCGTGACGGTCGATCCAGAAGCCTTTGACGTCGACATCGCGGATCGGTCCCTCTTCCGGATAGACGGTATCGCCCATATGGAGCCGTCCGCCGGGAACCCAGACCATGCCGGGATGTGCGCCGGCTTCATCGACCGAGGCAGCGAGACAGCGCGCGGGTTCGGCGCTCGCATGCGTCTCCGCCTGCCGCCCGCCGACGATCCAGAGAGTCGCGATCGCAGCGGCGGCGAGGCCGAAACCAAGCGCCGCCACCGCGATCCAGCGTCTCCCCCTCGGAGCCATCAGTTCGCCCAATAGATATATTCGTCGTCCGGACTATCCGGCGAATGAGCAGGATGATCGATCGCAACCGGCGCTTCCGCAAGGGCCGGCCAGATCGGCTTGTGCTGCTGGCCGTCAATGCCTTGCAGGACGCCGAGCAGTTCCGTCACTTTCGCGGCGTCGGCATCTGCAAGGTTCTTCCGCTCCGTCGGGTCGTCCTTCAGATTGAAGAGCCAGTTCTTCTTCGGCCGCTCCGAGACCTGCAGCTTCCAGTCTCCCGCCAGCAGAACCTTGTAGTCGCCCGAGCGCCAGAAAAGTGTCTCATGCGGGCGGCCCGGCTTTTTTCCTTCGAGGAACGGAAGCAGGTTCACACCATCGAGGACGCGATCCGTCGGCATGGTCGCGCCAGCCGCGCCGGCCGCCGTCGCAAAGATGTCGACATGCGCCACGGGCAGGCCGTATTTCGCAGCCTTGGGTAGCGCGGCAGGCCATTTCATGAAATAGGGCACATGTATGCCACCCTCGAAGAAGGTCGCCTTCCAGCCACGATAGGGCTTGTTGATGTCCGGCAGGCCGATGTAATGCGCGCCGCCATTGTCGCTGGTGAAGATCACCAGCGTATTGTCGTCGAGCCCCTGATCCTTCAGCGCCTGAAGCACGCGGCCCACATTGCGGTCGAGCGCGCGGATCATGGCGGCATAGACCCGCATCTCATGGTCCTTGATCATCGGTAGCGCGTCATAGTCTTCCTGCGTCGCCTGAAGCGGCGTATGCGGAGCATTGAAGGCAAGATACATGAAGAAGGGTCGGTTCCTGTTCGCCTTGATCGCGTCCGCCGCCTGTTCGCCGAGATAATCGGTCATGTATTTGTCGGGTGTGAAGCGTGGGCCGCCATCCTTGCTTACGGCGAAGGGCAGCGCCGCCCAGAGGAACTTGTCGATCGGATCCCAGTCCTGCTTGTTCTGCTGAATGCCCGGCGCGCCGTCCGGCGCATAAAGCGAAGCGCCGAACAGGAATCCGAGCGACTCATCGAAACCTTGCGCCTGCGGCCGCATCTCGGGCTTTTCGCCCAGATGCCACTTGCCGAACATGAGCGTGTGATACCCTTGGGCTTGCAGGAGCTTGCCGATGGTCACTTCGCCGCGGGGAATGCCCATGTTCGCGACCGGAATGTTGTCCTTCTCACGGTCCGCAAAATAGAGCCCCTTGCGCGAACCATATTGGAACTCGCCGATCAGTTTCTCGAAGATTGGGTGTGTCGGCGTGAATTCGAAACCGAAGCGCGTCGCATAGCGCCCGGTCATGATCGCTGCGCGCGATGGCGCACAGGTCGCATTGCCCGCATAGCCTTGCGTGAGATCCACGCCGTCGGCAGCGATCGAATTGATGTTCGGCGTCGGCACTACCCCGCCCGCGACACCGCCGCCATTGAGCGTGATGTCGTTGTAGCCAAGGTCGTCGGCGAGGATCAGCACGATGTTGGGCGGGCGCTTGCCGGCAGGCGGCGTCTCCGGCCCTTGCTGCCACACGACGGGATGGCTCGGACCGATGTCACGCTGCTGCAGGCGGGCATTGATATGCAGGAACACCACGGGATTGTGTTTGAGGTAGGCCACGCCGCCGACGGCGACAAGGGCGAGAACGCCAAGCACCGCCCCACCCCATTTCAGGATTTTCATGGTCTTCCTCCCCACGCGCGATCGTGGCACCACGCCAAAGCGGGCGTCACGTTTTAATGTTATCCATTAGACGCTAATGGAAGACGTGCGGAATGGCAATGGGGGCGTTTTGAAGGGCTATGCCATGCCCGCGCGAGGACGATTATTCCGGCGGCAGCCAGAATAGCGCATGGAGCCTGATTAGAGATGAAGAGCGCCGCTCAGCCCCGCCGTTCGGGATAGAGCGACAGCAGCCCCTCGCGCGTCGCGGCGCCCACGCCCCGCTCGGTGATGAGGCCGGTGACAAGGCGGGCGGGCGTCACGTCGAAGCCGTAATTGGCAGCGGCGCTGCCGGGTGCGGAGATCTCGACGGTGACGATATCGCCTGCGTCGGTGCGACCCGTCATATGAGTAACCTCGCGAGCCGAGCGCTGCTCGATGGGAATTTCCGCCACACCGTCATCGAGCGTCCAGTCGATCGTCGTATGCGGCAGCGCGACGTAGAAAGGCACGTCATTGTCGTAAGCGGCGAGCGCCTTGAGGTAGGTGCCGATCTTGTTTGCAACATCGCCGGTCGCCGTCGTCCGGTCCGTACCGACGATGCAGAGATCGACCTGCCCATGCTGCATCAGGTGACCGCCCGCATTATCGGGAATGATCGTATGCGGAACGCCGTGGCGTCCAAGCTCGAAGGCGGTCAGCGACGCACCCTGATTGCGCGGCCGCGTCTCATCGACCCACACATGCACGGGGATACCCGCATCATGCGCCATGTAAATCGGCGCAAGCGCGGTGCCCCAATCGACGCAGGCAAGCCAGCCCGCGTTGCAATGCGTGAGCACATTGACCGTCTTGCCGGGCTTCGTCTCGGCATGACCGCGAATGATCCTGAGCCCATGCTCGCCGATGCGGCGGCAGATCTCGACGTCATCGTCACAGATCTTCGCCGCGGCCGCGTAGGCCGCCTCGACGCGCGTGCTGTGACCATGAGGCTTCACGGCCTTCACCATCTCATCCAGCGCCCATTTGAGATTGACGGCAGTGGGCCGCGTCGCGGCAAGCATCGCATAGGCCTCATGCAGCGTCGCGTCCGACGCATCGTCGCGCAGCGCAAGGCAAAGGCCGTAGGCGGCGGTGGCTCCAATCAACGGCGCGCCGTGCACCACCATGTCCTTGATCGCGCGGGCGGCATCGTCCGCAGAGCGGAGGCGAACCGTCACGAAAGCATGGGGCAGCTTCGTCTGGTCGATGATTTCGACAGACCAGCCGTCATCAGCGACCCAGATGGTGCGATAGTGAACGCCATCGATCTTCATGCGCGGGTTCCCTCAATGGCCACCATTCGACTGCAGCACCTCGATCTCGAGCTCTGCAATGCGGCGGCTATCCATCTTCGTCACAGTGAAAGCGAGATCGTCATGCTCGATGCGATCTCCCGTCTCCGGCACACGCCCGAGATACCAGAGAACATATCCGGCCACCGTCGAATAATTATCGCCTTCCATCGAAAGATCGCGGCCAATGGCAAAAGCGAGGCGGCGAATATCGGCCATGCCGTCAACCCGCCAATGGCCCTCGCCCAGCCTCTGCAGCCAGGGCGTTTCATCATGCGCATCGGGGAACTCGCCCGCAATCGCCTCAAGCACATCGAAAGGCGTAACGAGGCCTTCGATACTGCCATATTCATCCGTCACCAGCGCAAGCTGAACATGCGAGCGGCGGAACTGTTCCAGCAGTTGCAGAACGCCGAGCCCCTCATGAACAACGAGCGGCTTGCGGACGCTCTTCGCCTCGTCGATTGCGCCGCGCGTGAGGAGATCCTCGATCAGGTCCTGCGCCCGCGCATAACCAACGAGTTCCGTGTCCGACGAACGACAGACCGGATAGTGCCCATGTGGCGCGCCGCGCAGCAATGTCAGCAGGTCGTCGGCGCTTTCGGCAAGCTTCACCCAGACGATATCGCGGCGCGGCGTCATGATGGAGCTGACCTGCCGCTCACCGAGCGTCAGCACACCGCTCACCATGGTGCGCTCCTCGGCACCGAAGCCCTCCAGAACACCCTCTGTGCCGGTTGCTCCTGCGCCCTCCTCCGCAGCGGTCGTGCCGCCAAGCATACGAAACACCGCTTCAGCCGTGCGCTGGCGGAAGGGCCGCGCGGCGGCGTGGCGTATGCGGTTTCGATGCACCCATTGATTGAAGGACTCGATCAGGATCGAGAAGCCGATCGCCGCGTAGAGATAGCCCTTCGGGATATGGAAGCCGAAGCCTTCCGCGACAAGGCTGAAGCCGATCATCATCAGGAAGCCGAGGCAGAGCACCACAACCGTCGGATGCTGGTTGACGAATTTCGTCAACGGGCCCGAGGCGAGCATCATCACTGCCATGGCGACGACCACGGCGGACATCATCACCGGCAGATTGTCGACCATGCCGACGGCGGTGACGACCGAGTCGATCGAGAAGACCGCGTCGAGAATGATGATCTGCGCGACAACGATCCAGAACTTCGCATGCGCCTTCTCGGCGCCGTTCTCGTCGGGCGCCGGTTCCAGCCGCTCGTGCAGCTCCATCGTCGCCTTGGTCAGCAGGAATATGCCGCCGCCCAGCATGATGAGATCGCGCCCGGCGAAATCGAATCCATAGACGGCGAAGAGCGGCGTCGTCAGCGTCACCAGCCAGGAAATGCTGGCGAGCAGGCCAAGGCGCATGAAGAGCGCGAAACCAAGACCGGTGAGCCGCGCGCGGTTGCGCTCGGAAACCGGAAGCTTGTCCGCCAGAATCGCGACGAAGACCAGATTGTCGATCCCGAGCACGATTTCGAGGACGACGAGCGTCGCGAGACCTACCCAGATCGTCGGATCAGCGATCCATTCCATTTGTGCTGTTAGTGTCCTTCATAGGCGCAAAGGGACAGGACCTCGATGTCGAGCGCTTCGAGGCGTTGGCGTCCGCCGAGATCCGACAACTCGATCACGAAGCTTGCGGCGAGCACATTGCCGCCTGCGCGCGCGAAGAGCTTGACGGCCGCTTCCGCCGTGCCCCCCGTGGCGATCAGATCGTCGATGAGCAGAATGCGGTCGCCTGCGGAAATTGCGTCGGAGTGAATCTCGACGGTGTCGGTGCCGTATTCGAGATCGTATTCCTGGCCGATCGTGGTCCAGGGCAGCTTGCCCTTCTTGCGCACGGGGACGAAGCCGAGGCCGAGCTGATGCGCGACGGCGCCGCCAAGAATGAAGCCGCGCGCTTCGATGCCGGCAACCTTGTCGAACCTCGCGCCGCTATGCAGCCGCACCAGCGCATCGACGGCGGAACGAAATCCCTCCGCGTCGCCGAGCAGCGTCGTGATATCGCGAAAGAAAATGCCCTCTTTCGGATAGTCGGGGATGGTGCGAATGAATTGCTTCACGTCCATGTTTGTTCAGTGCCTCAGCTGGAATGCAGTACCCGGCCCGCGACAGCGTCGAGCTTGCGGACAAGCTCGGGGTCGCGTTTGTCGGGAGATGTGATGAGCGCCGTGTCGAGAACGCGGTCGAGACCATGCGGCGATGGCGTGCGCTCCGGGCCGAAGCTTGCCGCGACCGACCGGATGACCGTGCGGGCATGTCCGGCATTTTCTTCGAGCACGCGCACGACGTCCGACACCTCGACATGGGCATGGTGCGGATGCCAGCAGTCATAATCCGTGACCATGGCGACCGTCGCGTAGCAGATCTCGGCTTCGCGGGCGAGCTTCGCTTCGGGCATGTTGGTCATGCCGATGACCGAGCATCCCCAGGAGCGATAGAGGTTCGATTCCGCCAGCGTCGAGAATTGCGGCCCCTCCATGACGAGGTATGTGCCCCCCCGCGCATGGGCGATGCCGTTATCCTTGCACGCCTTTTCGAGATGGTCGCCGAGGCGCGGGCAAACCGGCTGCGCCATGGAGACATGCGCGACGAAGCCTTCGCCGAAGAAGCTCTTCTCGCGGGCGAAACTGCGGTCGATGAACTGGTCCACGATGACGAAGGTTCCCGGCGGAAGCTCTTCCTTGAGCGATCCGACCGCCGAGACCGAGATGATGTCGGTTACGCCGACCCGCTTCAGCGCGTCGATATTGGCGCGGTAGTTGATGCTTGATGGCGAATGCGGATGGCCACGGCCGTGGCGCGGCAGGAACACCATCTCGACGGTGCCGCTCTCGGTCGGCAGTTCGCCGAAATGCAGCTCGTCGGAAGGCTCGCCCCAAGGGCTCGAAACCTTCTCCCAGCGCTCGCTCTTCAAGCCCGGAAATTCGTAGACGCCGCTGCCGCCAATGACGCCCAGAACCGTTTTCGTCATATTCGCCTCGTCAAATCCGCCGCGCCGCCCCAAACCGATGCTCGCGTCGCAGGCGGCGAAACATAACAAACAAATATGCGATGGACATGAAAAAGGGCCTCGCGAGAGGCCCTTTTCCGTTCAAAAACCGTTCCGTCAGCTCAATGCTGATCGGCCCAGACCTTGCGGGTGGCGAAGTAGAGGATGCCGGCAAGCGCGATCAGGTAGATCACGAGCTGGAGGCCCAGGCGGTGACGCAGCTCAAGCTTGGGCTCGGCGGCCCACATCAGGAACTGAGCCACGTCCTTCGACATCTGCTCGGCGGTGTTCGGCGTACCGTCCGTATAGTCAACCTGGCCGTCGTTGAGCGGCTTGGGCATCGCGATGATGCCGTTACCCACGGCGAAGACGGGGTTGTAGTTGCCGCCGGCCGGGACGTGGACGTCCGCCGGAGCCTCTTCATAGCCGTTCAGCAGCGTGTAGATGTAGTCCGCCCCGCCTTCACGCGCCTTGGCGATAAGCGAGAGATCGGGCGGCGCGGCACCAAGCGAAGCGGCAGCCGCCTCGTCATTCGGATAGGGCGACGGGAACGGATCCTTGCCCTCGCCGGGACGCTCGAACATTTCGCCCGAGGAGTCCGGACCGTCCTGCACCTTGTATCCGGCAGCGATCGCCTTCACTTCGGCCGGGGAGAATTCCGGACCGCCCTTCTCGGCGAGGTTGCGGAAGTGAACCATGCTCATCGCATGGCAGGTCGAGCAGACTTCCTTGTAGACCTTGTAACCGCGGCGCAGCGCGTTGCGGTCATAGGTGCCGAAGGGGCCGTTGAAGGACCAATCGACATGCTTGAGCGCAGCTTCGCCGCCGGCAGCCTGGGCAGGAGCCGAGGCACCGAAGGTCAGGCCCAGCGCGAGAGCGCCGAAGGCCGCCACGCCGACGAGTTTCGAAGCGAAACCGATGCGGAAAGTTTTGGTCATTTTCTGCGTCATGTGCGTCTCGCCCCGTCTCAGCTCTTCGCACCGAGAACCGACGCCGAGATGCTCTCGGGCAGCGGCTTCGTCTTCTCGATCAGGCCGAGAAGAGGGAAGAGAACGATGAAGTGAAGGAAGTAGTAGGAAGCGAGGATACGCGCGAGGTGCGTCACCGTGAAGCCGATCTCACCCACCTGCGCAATCACCGTGTCCGGCGACTGGGCGCCGCACCAGCCCAGAGCAAGGCAGACGACGACGTGGATCCAGAAGAACTGCTTGTAGAGCGGACGGAAACGCGCCGAGCGCACCTTCGACGTGTCGAGCCAGGGCAGCACGAAGAGCACTGCGATGGCGCCGAACATCAGGACGACACCGGCAAGCTTGTCCGGAACGGCGCGCAGGATCGCGTAGAACGGCAGCAGGTACCACTCCGGCACGATGTGCGGGGGCGTCTTGAGCGCGTTCGCCACGACGTAGTTCTCGACGTCGCCGAGACCGTTCGGGTTGAAGAACACGAAGTAGGCAAAGAGGATCGCGAAGAGCGAGAGACCGAAGGCATCCTTCACCGTCGCATAGGGCGTGAAGGGAACCGTGTCCTGGTCCTTGTTCTTGACCTCGACACCCGCCGGATTGTTCTGGCCCGTCACATGGAGCGCCCAGATGTGGAGGATGACCACACCGGCGATCAGGAACGGGAACAGGTAGTGCAGCGAGAAGAAGCGGTTGAGCGTCGGATCGCCGACCGCGAAGCCGCCCCAGAGCCAGGTGCGGAGCGACTCGCCGACCAGCGGGATCGCGCCGAAGAGGTTCGTGATGACCGTCGCGCCCCAGAAGCTCATCTGGCCCCAGGGAAGCACGTAGCCGAAGAAGGCCGTCGCCATCATCAGGAGATAGATGAGGCAGCCGAGGATCCACAGCACTTCGCGGGGCGCCTTGTAGGAGCCGTAATAGAGGCCACGGAACATGTGGACATAGACGGCGATGAAGAACATCGACGCGCCGTTGGCGTGGACGTAGCGCAGCAGCCAGCCGTAGTTCACGTCGCGCATGATGCTCTCGACGCTTCTGAAGGCGAGTTCCGTCTGCGGAATGTAGTGCATCGCGAGCACGATGCCGGTGATGATCTGCACGCCAAGGCAGAAGGTCAGAACGCCGCCGAAGGTCCACCAGTAGTTGAGGTTCTTCGGAACGGGATAGCTGACCGCCGTGTCATGGCTGAGCCGGAGGATCGGCAGGCGCGCATCGAGCCAGCGGGTAAAGCCGTTGCTCGGATTGTAGGTGCTATGACCACTCATTTTTTCAGGTCCCCTCAGCCGATCTGGATCTTGGAGTCGGATACGAACTTGTAGGGCGGCACCTCGAGGTTGAGGGGCGCCGGGCCCTTCCGGATACGCCCGGACGTGTCGTAGACCGAACCATGGCAGGGGCAGAAGTAGCCGTTGAACTCGCCCTTGTAAGCGAGCGGCACGCAACCCAGATGGGTGCAGATGCCGATGAGCACCAGCCACTGCTTCTCGAGCTGACCGTTCGCGCCCTTCACGAGACGGACATCGTCGGTCTGCGGATCGCGCAGCTCGGCAATATCGACGCTCTCGGCGGCCTTGATCTCTTCTTCGGAGCGGTGACGGATGAAGACCGGCTTACCGCGCCACTTAATGGTGATTTCCTGACCGACCGGAATCTTCGAGATGTCCACTTCGATCGAGGCGAGCGCCAGAACCGAGGCGTCCGGGTTCATCTGGTCGATGAGCGGCCAGACGGCAGCCGCTGCGCCAACTGCGGCGAAGGCTCCGGTGGCCACGTAGAGAAAATCGCGCCGTGTCGGCTCGGCCGCGTGGATTTCTGCCACGGTTCAGGTCTCCTTGAATAAAAGCCGAACGCCGCCAGCCCGCCATGAAGCGGTTACCCCACGTTTTCGACGTGGAGCTGAAGGCGGCGCGGCGCAAACCCGCGAGATCGAACGAAAGCGTACGAATCCCCCGCTTTCATCCCATACGCGGCGTTTTGTGGCATTCAATCCCAGGCTTGTCCAGCCCCGCCTATACTGCGGCAGGATGACGCATCGCCGCATCCGTGGCGTCGGGGCAAGCCTCAAGCCACGCCCCCTGCTCAAACCCGGAAAATCTCATGCGATTGGCCCTTTTCGAGCCCGATATTGCGCAAAACACAGGCACCCTTGTCCGCCTCGGCGCAAGCCTCGGCGTGGGGCTGGATATCATCGAACCTTGCGGGTTCCCCTGGGGCGCCAGCGCCTTCAAACGGGCAGGCATGGACTATATCCCTCTCGCCGAGGTGATCCGGCATGACAGCTGGGAGGATTTCCTCAAGTGTCGCCCCTCGACCGGACGTCTGATCCTGCTGACCACTGGCAGCGCAGAGCCCTATACGGGGTTCGAATACCTGTCCGACGACACCCTGCTCCTCGGCCGGGAGACGGCGGGCGTGCCGCCCCATGTCCACGAGCGGGCCGACGCCCGGGTCACGATTCCGATGCTGCCCCCTGCCCGCTCGCTCAATGTGGCCATCGCAGCCGCCATGGTCCTCGGCGAGGGCTTGAGGCAGACAGCAGGCTTTCCGCCGGTTACAAGTGCCCCGGAAACGGATGGAGGCGGCATATGAGCGAGACGGTGGCATTGATCGAGGAACGTAAGGTCCGGGCGGCAGCCTGGTTCCGCGAGCTTCGCGACCTGATCTGCGCCGGGTTCGAGCGGCTCGAGGACGAACTCACCGGCACCTATGCCGAGCGCACGCCGGGCCGCTTCGAGCGCACGCCCTGGAAGCGCGGCAATGGCGCGAAGGACGAAGGCGGCGGCGAGATGTCGATCATGCATGGCCGCGTCTTCGAGAAGGTCGGCGTCCATATCTCGACCGTCCATGGCGAATTCTCGGAAGACTTCCGCAAGCAGATGCAGGGCGCGGAGGAAGACCCGCGCTTCTGGGCGGCCGGCATCTCGCTCATCGCCCATATGCAGAACCCGCGCGTACCCGCCGTCCATATGAACACGCGCTTCGTGGTAACGACGAAGACATGGTTCGGCGGCGGCGGCGACCTGACGCCCTTGCTCGACGTGCAGCGGCGGCAGG
>DAIEIL010000136.1 GCA_027352645.1 Rhodobiaceae bacterium
GTCAGAAGCCGCGATCGTCGAGCCAGGCGCCGACGGCAGCGACGGCCTTGGGGAGCAGTTCGGGCTTTTCGATATAGTAGTGATCCGCGCCCTCGATCTGGACGATCGACTTGTCCTTCGAAGCGACAGCGTCGTAGAGGCGCTGTGCATGGCTCGGTGTGCAGGCGAGGTCCGCCGTATTGTTGATCACGAGCACGGGGACGGAGATGTGGCCCGCATTGACGACGCCGTTCGCCCGGCTTTCGTCATAGCTCCATTGCGACAGCCAGGAGCGCAGCGTGGTGAAGCGACCGAGGCCCACAGGACCGTCATTGGCGATCTTCGGTTCTCCGAGATAGCAGGTGCCGGGACGGCGATCCGAAGGGTCCTGCGCCGGGTCGGTCCAGCGCACGTCGCACATGGTGCCATAGACGCAGAAGGGCCGCTCCGCGTCGGGGTCGCCCTTGGCCTTGAGGTCCGCAAGCGTCGCTTTCACCCGCGCCGTGATGCGGCGGTTGCGGGCGATCTGCGCCTCGCGGAAGCGGCGCACGAAGGCGTCCGAATAGGGCGGCTGGTTCGGGTTTTGCGGATCGTAGATGTTGAGCTCGCGATCGCGCTCGAAGGGCTTGTCCTCGTCGAGGATCGAAGGGTCGAGCCATTCCGTCATCGTGACCGAGCGGCTGATATGAGCGGCGAGCAGCAACACGGCGTCTGCGGGCTGAAGGCCGGCGCCCTTGAGGTCCACCGGGTCGCCCGCCGGCGTCTCGGTAATGGTCGGGTGTTCGGCCTGGTCCTGATAGAAGAGAGAGAGCGAGCCGCCGCCCGACCAGCCGCCCAGCACCACCTTTTCATAGCCGAAACGCTTCTTGAGATCGGCGATGCAGGCGCCGAGATCGAGGGCGCATTTTTCCATGATGAGCGCCGTGTCATTGCCCCGATAACGCGGGTTGCAATAGATGACATGGCGGCCTGCTGCGGCGAGCGCGGTCACGAGTGGCAGGAACGAGCCGCCGCCGACCGGATGGCTGAACAGGATTGCGGTCTTCGACTCGCCCGTCTCGGGCCTGATCCTCATGCACTCCACGAAGACCTGACCGGTGGGGCCGCCATAGACCTCCTTCAGCCGGCTCGTATCCGCATGAACAAAGCCATATGGCTCGCGTACCACCTTCATTGCGATCTCCTCCCCAGGGCGCATTAATCGTTGTCGTTGCTGAAATTATCTTTTTTGATTATAAAATCAACAAAACTGATTTTGGAGTCAGATATGGCCGCGTTGGGTTCGGCGACTGTTTCGGCGGGGAAGGGCGAGCGCACGGCCGCCCGGATACGCGAAGTCGCGCTGGACCAGTTCTCGCGGCTTGGCTTCGAGCGCGTCACCATGTCGGGCATCGCCGAGGCGGCGGGGCTGTCGCAGGCGACGCTGCACTATCATTTTCAGGACAAGGACCAGCTCTGGCGCAGCGCCATGCTCGGCCTTGGCGCGGTGATCGCGGAAGAAGAGCGCATGCTCGACGCCGCGCAGGACGCTTCGCCGCTGGCGCAATTGCGCATCGCCATGCGCTTCTTCCTGCGCATCAGCTGGAAGCATCCGGCACTTGGCCGCGTGGTCGCGCTGGAAGGCATGGCAGGCGGCGAACGCCTCGCCTGGCTCGATGAGCATGTGCTGGGCCACCGCAACAGGCGGCTTGCCGCCCTTGCCCGCGCCGCCATCGAGGCCGGCGTGCTGAAGCCTTTTCCGCCGGAAATGATCGTCATCACGCTGCAGGCAGGCGCGGCCGGCGTCATCAATCTCGCGCCGTTGATGCGCGGAACATTCGGCTTCGATCCCGACACGGCGGAGGGGCGCGCCGCGCATGAAAGCCTCGTTCTCGACGCTCTGCTCAGCGGTTTCGTCAAGAACTAGCGAGTTGCATCCAGGCCAAGTTCATCATGGGAGGAGACAAGATGACTCAGCTAACCACGGGTATTCACCATCTGGCCTTCATGGCCTCGGACATCAAGAAACACATCGCCTTTTTTTCGGAGGTGCTGGGCTGCCCGCTGGTCGCGCTGTTCGACATGCATGGCGTGCCGGGCGGTTTGCATGCGTTTCTGCGCATGAACGATCACAGCTATTTCTCGATCGTGCAGCTTCCCGACGTGGACAAGATCCCGATCGAGATCGGCCGCACCCATGCAGGCAGCGGCGCGCTACCGAGCGCGGCGGGCACGCTTCAGCATCTCGCCTTCCGCGTCGATTCCGACAGCGATCTCGTCGCCATTCGCGATCGTATCCGCAGCCATGGCGTCAATGTCATCGGCCCGATCGATCATGGCATGTGCCGCTCGATCTATTTCGCCGGTCCCGATCACATGACGCTTGAAGTCGCGACCTCCCAGGAGGCCGTCGATCCGGCGAAATGGATCGATCCTGCCGTGCTCGCCAAGGCGGGCATTTCGGCGGCTGAGGCGGCACGCTTCAAGGCGCCCGCGCCCTATACCGGCCCGAGCCCCGTGCCCCAGCCGCCCTACGACCCGGAAAAGCCGCATATGGCCTATCCGAAGGAGGTCTATCTCCAGATGCTTCAGGTTCCCGACGAGGTCATCACCCAGTCGGCCTCCTATACGGCGCCGCCCGTCGCTGAGACGGTGTGACGCGCCGCCGGCCTCGCGCTCAGGGGAGGGGGCGCGAGGCTGGCTCTTCCTATGTCCCTAGGCGGCATGGCAGGCTTGAGCTAAAGAAGTTGGCTCTTGTGCCGTCGCCGGGGTTCTTTTCGAAAAATGTCCATCTCGCCGGAAATCAGGCAGCGGGCGGAAGCCCTCATCGCCGCAGAACGCCGGCGTTTCGCTGAGCTGCATCCCGTTTCGCGCCGCATGGCCGAGGAGGCGGGCAAGCATTTTCCCGGCGGCGTACCCCTTCACTGGATGCTCGACTGGGAGACGCCCTTTCCCCTTTTCGTGCGCGAGGCCAAAGGATCTACCGTCACCGACGTGGATGGCCGCGCCTATGCCGATTTCTGCCTCGGCGATACGGGCGCCATGTTTGGCCATTCGCCCGCGCCGGTTGCCAGGGCGATTGCCGAACAGGCACAGCATGGGCTCACCGCCATGCTCCCCTCCGATCTCACGGCGAAAGTCGGTGTACTTCTCGCGCGGCATTTCGGCCTGCCCTTCTGGCAGGTGACGGCAACGGCGAGCGATGCGAACCGCGCGGTGGTGCGCTGGGCGCGCGCGATCACGGGCCGGCGCAAGATTCTCGTTTTCGACGGCTGCTATCATGGGCAGGTGGAAGACGCCTTCGTGAAGCTCGAAGGCGCAAAGACAAAGATGAAGCCAAGCCTGCTCGGTCAGGTGCAGGACATCGCGCAGACGAGTGTTGCCGCGCCTTTCAACGATCTCGATGCTGTCGAGAAATTGCTCGCCACCGGCGATATCGCGTTGATCCTTACCGAGCCCGCGCTCACCAATACCGCCATGGTTTTGCCGAGGCCGGGTTTCATTGAAGGGCTGCTTGCTGCCGCGCGACGGCACGGGACGCTGATCTGCCTCGACGAGACGCATACGATCTCGACCGGCCCCGGCGGCTTCACCCGCGCGCATGATCTCGACCCCGATTTTTTCGTGCTGGGCAAGCCGGTCGCGGGCGGTCTTCCAACTGCCGTTTTCGGCTTCTCTTCCAAGGTTGAAGCGGAGATGCGCCGCGTTCAGGACACCAAGACGCCCGGCTATTCCGGCATTGGCACCACGCTGTCCGGCAACATGCTGGCGCTTGCCGCCATGCGCGCCTGCCTCGAAGAGGTGATGACGCCAGCCGCCTATGATCACATGACACGGCTCGCGAAGCGGCTGGCGGAAGGCCTTCGCGCCGAGGTTGCGAAGGCGGAGCTCAACTGGACCGTCACGCAGATCGGCGCCCGTGCGGAGCTCGTCTTTTCCCCGCGCCCGCTCGAAAATGGCGCGGAGGCGGCAGCCGCCATCGACCACACGGTCGAACGCGCGATCCATCTATTCCTTCTGAACCGGAACGTGCTGGTAACGCCGTTCCACAACATGACCCTCGTTGCGCCGAGCACGACGGAAGCGGATGTCGAGCGGCTCATTGCCCGTTTCGGCGAAGCGCTCGCCGTGCTCTGCGGCGAGGCAGAGATTTGACCATGGCGCGTGCAGATGAAAAGGAAGCGGTCGAGTTTCTCGCCGCTTATCCGGAAATCGTTCAGATTCAGGCTTTCCTGACCGACCCTTCGGGCGTCGCGCGGGGAAAGGTGCTGCGCCCGGAAGAACTCG
>DAIEIL010000141.1 GCA_027352645.1 Rhodobiaceae bacterium
AGCTTCCGGCGCAGGAAATCGGCCCAGAGAAATTCGCTGAACGGCGTCGTATCCTTGGCAAATCCTCCGATGCGGCGCAATTCGCCGGCAAGGCTGCGGAAAGGATCATCCTTCAATTCCGCGATTGACTTCGGCAGATCCTTGAAATGCCGGCGATCGCCCTTTGCATCATAGGGATAGACCCAGCGCTTGTTGTCCATCACGCCCCAGAAGGCGTCGCGTTCGACCATGCTGAGATCGCCGATCACGGTGACCAGAATATCCTTGACGCCCTCGTCATGCAGGGCGCGCGCCAGGTGATGGTGATCGATGACATAGTACCGATCGTCAGGACCGCGCACCACCGGGATCATGTGCTTGCCGAGCGACTCGGCCTGCTTGCTTTTCTTTTGCTCGCGCCAGCGCTTGCGCTTCTCTTTCACCTCCCTCATCCCGACCGTCATCTGGGTCGGTCGAAGCGACAGAATCGGAATCGGATGGATCATCGGTTCGCGCACGGTCGACATGAGCCGGACATCTCCCTGCCGGATTGTGAAATAGGCAACTGTTGCGCGTTCGATTATCGCATGACGGAAGCTGCGTTCAATCGCCTTCGCCCGGCCGGGCACGCAGGAAACGATAAGTCGCCCGGCGCTTGGCCTGACCTCGTGCCCATGTCCCGAACTTCGTGCTAGGCCTCATCCCGCACGTTTCGATGAACTTCCGAAAGCCAGGGGCGCGCTTGGCAAACTTGCCCCTCTGGTGCCGGTCGTCTGACGTTCCTGGATCGAATTCGCCGCTTGTGGCGCAGGAAGGTCAAACACGCGGCACTAGCCATTCCGCCGGGTGGACCAACCATCAAGAGAGCTTGCGAATATGATGAGCAGCCTGAGGGATCGAATATCGAAGTCGTCAGTCGTGCGGCTCGGCGACCGCGAGATCGTCGCGGAAGGGCTTCGCCTCAGTTTCTGGGCCGATATCAGCCATCGCTGCATGACGGCGTCATGGCCTGCCTTCGTCGCCGGTGCGGTGACGATATTCGTGGTCTTCAACGCGGCATTCGGCTTCCTCTACTGGCTCGGAAACAACCCCGTCTCGAACGTCACGCGCAGCGACTATCTGGACTATCTCTATTTCAGCATCGAGACGCTTTCGACCGCCGGATACGGCGACATGCACCCGCAGACCCATTATGGCCACTTCGTCGCCGCGGTCGAACTGTTCACGGGCATCTTCTCGATGTCGGTCATGACCGGACTGATCTTTGCCCGGTTTTCACGGCCGCGCGCCCGGCTGCTGTTTGCCGATAGTCCGGTCATATCGCTCCGGGAGGGAAAGCCGACCCTGATGGTGCGCCTCGCCAACGCGCGACACAACGTCATCGGCAATGCGACGGCGCGGCTATGGGTACTGAAAAATATCGTCAACAGCGACGGGGAGTCCCTGCGGCGCTTCAGCGAGCTTGCCCTGGAAAAGAACGAGCACCCGGCGCTTGCGCTGACCTGGACGCTTTTTCACGCCATCGACGCCACGAGCCCGCTTTACAATCTCGATGCCGAAGACATGAAGGCTGCGAGGGTATCGCTTGTCGTCGTCGTATCCGGCTACGATGTTGTTGCGGCGCAAACCATCCATGCCCGC
>DAIEIL010000151.1 GCA_027352645.1 Rhodobiaceae bacterium
CTTGTCGAGGCCGGTCTTCACGTCGACCTCGATGCCGCGATCCTTGAAGATCTGCACGGCGGCGGGCGACAGCTTGTCGGAAATCAGAACCTTGGGCATGGATGCCTCCGTCTGTTTTGCTCGTCATGCCCGGGCTTGACCCGGGCATCCAGAAGGCTTGTTCGATGATCGAGGCCCTGGATTGCCGGGTCACGCCCGGCAATGACGAAAATAAGGACAGGATTTAAGAAACTTACGCTGCCGCGAGCGACGCCTTGGCTTCCGCGAAGGCCCAGTCGAGCCAGGGCATCAGCGCCGTCATGTCGGCAACTTCGATCGTCGCGCCCGCCCAGATACGAAGGCCGGCCGGAGCATCGCGATAGCCCGCGATGTCGTTGGCGACGCCTTCCTTGTCGAGCATGTCGGCGATCTTCTTGGCGAAGGCGACCTGATCGTCCTCGGACAGAGCCGTGATCGCCGGATCGACGATCTTGAGGCAGACCGACGTGTTGGAGCGCGTCTTCACGTCATCGGCGAGGAAGTCCACCCAGGAGGTGCGCTGCACCCACTCGGCGATGACGGCCGTGTTCGCGTCGGCGCGGCCGATCAGCGACTTCAGGCCGCCGATCGAATCCGCCCAGTTCAGCGCATCGAGATAGTCCTCGACGCAGAGCATGGACGGCGTGTTGATCGTCTCGCCCTTGAAGATGCCGTCGATGAGCTTGCCGCCCTTGGTCATGCGGAAAATCTTCGGCAGCGGCCATTCGGGCTTGTAGGTTTCGAGGCGTTCGACGGCGCGCGGGCTGAGGATCAGCATGCCATGGGCCGCTTCGCCGCCCAGCGCCTTCTGCCAGGAGAAGGTGACGACATCGAGCTTGGCCCAGGGAAGATCCTGCGCGAAAGCAGCCGAGGTCGCGTCGCAGATCGTCAGACCTTCACGGTCGGCGGCAATCCAGTCGCCATTCGGCGAGCGGACGCCCGAGGTCGTGCCGTTCCAGGTGAAGACGACGTCGTTCTTGAAGTTCACTTCGGCGAGATTCGGAATCTTGCCGTAATCGGCCTTCAGCGTGCGCACGTCCTTCAGCTTGAGCTGCTTGACGACGTCCGTGACCCAGCCTTCGCCGAAGCTCTCCCAGGTCAGCATGTCGACGCCGCGCGCGCCGAGAAGCGACCAGAGCGCCATTTCGACCGCGCCGGTGTCCGACGCAGGCACGATGCCGATCTTGTAGTCGGCGGGAACGCCGAGAATTGTGCGGGTTTTCTCGATGGCCTCGACGAGGCGCGCCTTGCCCGGCTTCGAGCGATGGCTCCGGCCGACAAGCGCTTTTTCGAGATTTTTGATGGTCCAGCCCGGGCGCTTGGCGCAGGGACCGGAGGAGAAATGCGGATTGGCCGGACGTGCGGCCGGACGCTCAGTGGCGGTCATTTTTGACTACCCTTCCAGATAGATGCCTCCCGGTGGGGGGAGGTGGCCCGGCGCCGATATAGGCCCGTGAAGGGATGCCTGTCAAATGACGTTTTGGCGCGGGCGCCAACCCTCACCCCGGGCGTTGAGCCGGGGCCCGTCCTCGCCTGGAACGCGGGGAAGGGAAGACAGGTACCAGCCCCAGGGAGCGGCTGGCATGAGGTTGGCGGGGGCGCCTCGTCTCGTCCTTGCGAATGCAAGGACCAATGAAATCCCGTTGACCCGTCAGAACACGAAGGCCACGGCGACGCTTGCCACCATCAGCGTCGAGGCCCCGCCTGCGAAGACGCGCATCGAGCGCGCATTGCGAACGAAGTTGCGAATGGCGTCGCCGCCAAGGCCCCAGAGCGTGGTCGCGACCATCATCAGCAGCAGCGAAATGGCGCCGAGCCAAATGGCTTGCGGCACATAGGGCGCGGCTGGCGCGATGAATGCCGTGAAGACCATGACGTTCTGCACATAGGCCTTGGGGTTCAGGGGATGAAGCAGTAGCCCGGCCCAGAAGGACGGCGGCGCCTCATGCGCCGCGCCGCCGAACCCCGCGCGGGCGAGCCGCCATGCGAGCCAGCAGATATAGAAAAAGCCCGCGACCTTCATGACGAGAAAGAGCATAGGCGCCGAAGCGAGAAGCGCGCCGAGCCCTAGCGCGCCCGCGCCGATGACGACGAGGCCGCCGAGCCAGATGCCCGCGAGATAGGGCAAGGCGCGCGCGATCCCGAGCGACGCGCCGATGGAAAGGCAACTCAGATTTGCGGGGCCCGGCGTCAGGCTCATCGTGGCGATGAAGACGGAGCCAAGCGCGAGAGGTTCGAGTGGCATGGCATCCTCAGATTTCTATTTCGCCGGAGAGATAATCGGCGCAGCGGCCGCGAATGATGACGCGCTCGCCAGCATCGGTGCACCAGAGCGTTCCGCCGCGCTTCGAGATCTGGCGCGCGGTGAGATCGCTGCGGCCAAGCTTCTTCGCCCAGTAGGGAACGCTGGTGCAATGCGCCGAGCCCGTCACCGGGTCTTCATCGATGCCATGCGCGGGCGCGAAGAAACGCGAGACGAAATCGAAGCCTGAGGCTTGATCGGCGGGAGCCGTGCAGATGAGGCCTGCATTGCCCTGCCCGACCAGCACATGTTTCAGCGCCGAAAAATCGGGCGCGAGCGCCGCAACCTCCGCCGCGCTGCCGAACAGCGCCAGGATGTTCGAGGTCTTGGCATAGACGATCGCCTTTGCGCCGAGCGCGCGAACAAGCCCCTCAGGCTCTGGCATCGGCTTGGCGGCGGCGGCCGGAAAATCCATGGCGAGAATGTTCCCCTCGCGCTTCACCGTAAGGCGGCCGCTGCGAGTCTCGAAATAGATGGACGGCGCCGCGCAACCGAAATTCGTGAAAATCACATGCGCCGTCGCAAGCGTCGCGTGGCCGCAGAGATCCACCTCGACCGTGGGCGTGAACCAGCGCAGCCGGAAGCCGCCATTTTCAGGAGAAAAGAAAGCCGTCTCGGCAAGGTTGTTCTCCGCCGCGATGGCCTGCAGCGTTGCGTCCTCCGGCCAGACATCGAGCGGCACAACGGCTGCCGGGTTCCCTTCAAAGGGCTTGTCGGCAAAAGCATCGACCTGAAAGAGCTGCGCCTTCATCTCTGTCTCCATATTGTATCGGTACAATTTGACCGCAAATGTGCTTTTATTTGCCGTTTTTTTCTATATTGTACCCGTCATGCGCACTCTATTCGCACATTGTCCGGATTCAATTATTTTATTGTGACCATGACATTTTCACTGACCAACCTTCTGAAAGAACAACGTCCCGGACCCCGCTACCGGGTTCTGGCAGACCTCATCAGCGAGGCGATTGCGGATGGGCGTCTCTCGCCGGGCGAGCGCCTGCCGGCGCTGCGCGATATCGCCTATGAGCTCGGCGTCACCGTGGGGACCGTGGCACGCGCCCATGCACTGGCTGCGAGCCGCGGCCTCCTCGCAGGCGAAGTCGGGCGCGGGACCTATGTGCTGGCGCGCGCGCCGCGGGAGGCCATGCAGGGCGTCGGCTCTGCGGCGTTCCACGCAGCGGCGGAGGGTGTCGAGGTGCCGATGAAGCAGGCGATCGCCGCGCCTGTCGGCCAAACCGAAATCATGAGCGCGGAGCTGCGCGAAATGCTCGATCGATTGCCCGCGCGCGAAGGCCCGTCGATTTTCAACACCTATCTTGCACCGGGTGGCACGGAGGACGAGCGCGAAGCGGCGGCACACTGGCTTTCCTATGGCGATTTCGTACCCTCGCCTGAAAGGATTCTTCTCTGCTCTGGCACACAACAGGCGATCCTGACCGCACTGCTCACCGCCTGCGAGCCCGGCGATCTCGTCCTCACCGAGGCGCTCACCTATCACGCCATGATCGCGCAAGCCTCGCTGATGGGCTTCCGCATCGCGCCCGTTGACATCGACACGGAAGGCCTTGTGCCCGAGGCGCTGGAACGCGCCATCGTCGAGCAGAGGCCCCGCGCGATCTTCGTTGTGCCGACGATCCACAACCCGACGACATCCATCATGAGCGAGGCGCGCCGCATCAGGATCGCGGAGATCGCGCGGACGCATGGCATCGCGGTGATCGAGGACGACATCTACGGAACACTGGTGGGCGCACGCTCTGCGCCCATCGCGCATTTCTATCCCGAAGGCACCTATTACGCGACGAGCCTCGCCAAGTCGCTGGGCTGCGGTCTGCGTGTCGGCTATCTGATGCCGCCCGCGGACAAGCTCGACCGCGCCCGCGCGATCCTGCATGGACAGGGCCAGACCGTGCCGCCGCTCATGGCGGAACTGGCGACATCGCTTATCCGGAGCGGCGCCGCGGACGAACTCGTCGTCGCACAGCGACGCGAAATGCTCGCGCGACACGCTATCGCATTGGAACTTCTCGGCGGTCACGACATACGCCACCACCCGGCGGCCCTCTATGTCTGGCTCCGCTTGCCGGAAGAGTGGCGGGCCTATGCCTTCGTCGAGGCGGCGCGGCAGCGCGGCGTCGCCCTCGCGGCAGGCGAGGACTTCATGGTGGGTCGGCCCGACCGCGCGGCGCGGCATGTGCGTATCGCGCTCGGCCAGGCGGAGAGCCGCGACGCGCTGCGCCGCGGGCTTTCCGTCATCGCCTCGCTCCTCGAAGGTGTGCCCGCAGAACTCGCCGCACTCGCCTGACGCGACCCAAAACTAAAATCATCCGTTCTCCGACAAATCAGATCGGAACACCGATGGCGAGACTCCTGTGGATAAGTTTTCCGACTGCGTGTTAACGTGATCGCTGGAGGATAGGCCAATGGGATCTACACATCGGCGAACACCCGCCCTCTTCCTTCGTCCGGCATGGCCCGACGAAGGCCCCGCCTTGTCCGCGCTGGCGATAAAAGCCAAGGCGCAATGGGGTTATGACGAGGATTTCATGGCGCGTTGCCGCGCCGAACTCACCGTCACGCCATGGCGCATCGGCTCCGAGCATTTTCGCGTCGCCCAGGCCGGTCAGAAGATCGCCGGCTTTTCATGTGTGAAGGTGCGTGAAGCAAAGGCGCTTCTCGAACATCTCGTGGTCGATCCCGAATTCTCACATCTCGGCGTCGGACACAGGTTGATGTGCGATCTTCTCGAACATGCGCGGCGTCACGGAATCCGTCTCGTCCATGTCGAAGCCGACCCGAACGCGGCAGGCTTTTATGAGCGCGAGGGATTCAGGCAGCGGGGCCATGTCGCCTCCGGCTCGATCGCCGGGCGGCAACTGCCGCTGATGGAGCTGCGCTTCTAGATTCCGCCTACTGCTCGTATTCGTCCTCTTCGAGCGACTGAACCGTCCAGGCGTGATTGAGCGGCCCATGGCCCTTGCCGAAGCCCGGCGCGGTGAGAATGGCCATATGCACATAGTCGCGCGCCGCTTCGACCGCCTCGCGCAGCTCGGCTCCCTGCGCAAGGAAGGCCGCAATGGCGGATGCGAGCGTACAGCCCGTGCCATGCGTGTTCGGCGTATCGATGCGCGGCGAGGACATGACCTCGATCGTGTCTTCCATCGCCAGCACGTCGAAGATCGTTTCGCCGGGAATATGGCCGCCTTTGATGAGCACAGCTTCGCAGCCAAGACCGATCAATGCGTCGGCTGCCGCCTTCTGATCTTCCAGCGTCTCGATGCGGCGGCCGGTGAGCGCGGAGGCTTCCGGCGCATTGGGTGTGATGAGGGTCGCGAGCGGAATGAGCGCGCGCTTCAGCGCAACGACGGCATCGGCCTGAAGCAGCGTCGCGCCGCCCTTGGCGATCATCACCGGATCGACGACAAGCGCGGCGCCCGGCGCACGCAGGCCGATCTCCTCGGCCACCATTTCGATGATCTCGGTGGAATGCAGCATGCCCGTCTTGATCGCATCGGCGCCGATATCGTCGAGCACAACGCGAATCTGGCCCCGCACGATGTCGAGCGGCACTTCATGGATGGCGTGAACGCCGAGCGTGTCCTGAACGGTGACCGCCGTGATCGCCGTCGCGGCAAAGCCGCCCACCGCCGTCACGGTCTTGATGTCCGCCTGAATGCCCGCGCCGCCGCCGGAATCAGACCCTGCCACGATGAAGACGCGGCCCTGATCCTCGCCGCTCATGCCGCGTGGCTCTCGATGACGGAAACGATGTCGTTGACGACGGCCTTGACCAGCGATGCGTCGTCGCCCTCGGCCATCACGCGGATCAGCGGCTCGGTGCCCGACTTGCGGATGACGAGACGGCCCTTCTGGCCGAGCCTCGCCTCGCCTTCGCGGATCGCCTCGACGACTTCCTTCTCGTCCAGCGGCTCGCCTCGCTTGAAGCGCACATTCTTCAGGAGCTGCGGCAGCGGGTCGAAGAGGTGGCAGAGTCTGGAGACAGGCGCATTGCCCGTCTTCAGCACGGCAAGCACCTGAAGCGCGGCGATGAGACCGTCGCCGGTGGTCGAGAAATCCTTCAGCACGATATGGCCCGACTGCTCGCCGCCGACATTGTAGCCATGCTGGCGCATGTAATCGACGACGTAACGGTCGCCAACCTGCGTGCGCGCGAGGCCGAGGCCTAACGAAGCGAGATAGCGCTCCAGGCCGAGATTGGACATGACCGTCGCGACGATTCCCGGCGCGGAAAGCTTCTCGGCTTCCTTCCAGGAACGCGCCACGAGGCCCATGATCTGATCGCCGTCGATGATGTGGCCGTTCTCGTCGCAGATGATGACGCGGTCGGCGTCTCCATCGAGCGCGATGCCGATATCGGCGCGGCGCTCGCGCACGGTGGCGCACATGCGCTCCGGCGCGGTGGAACCGCATTCGTCATTGATGTTGAAGCCGTTGGGCTCCGTTCCGATGGTGACGACATCGGCGCCGAGTTCCCAGAGCACGGCGGGCGCGACCTTGTAGGCGGCGCCATTCGCGCAATCGATGACGATGCGCAACCCGTCCAGCGTCAGGTCCTTGGGGAAAGTGTGCTTGGTGTGCTCGATATAGCGGGCCTGCGCGTCGTCGATGCGCTTGGCCCGGCCGAGTTCGCGGGGGCCGGCCAGATTGTCGGCGAGCCCGTTATCCATGTAGTGCTCGATTTCGAGCTCCACCTCGTCGGAGAGCTTGAAGCCATCGGGCCCGAAAAGCTTGATGCCGTTGTCTTCGAACGAATTATGCGACGCGGAAATCATCACGCCGAGATCGGCGCGGAGCGAACGCGTGAGCATGGCCACGGCAGGCGTCGGCAGCGGGCCGAAGAGAAACACATCCATGCCCATGGAGGTAAAGCCGGCGGTCAGCGCCGGTTCGAGCATATAGCCCGAGAGCCGCGTATCCTTGCCAATCACGACGCGATGCTGATGTTCGCCGCGTCGGAAAACGCGCCCGGCGGCCATGCCGACCCTGAGCGCCGTCTCGGCGGTCATCGCGCCCTGGTTTGCAGTTCCGCGAATGCCGTCGGTTCCGAAGTATTTACGCGACATGAAAGATCTTTTCCCGGTTTGTCTCAAAATCGACCGCACCCTTTGGGCACGGCCTTCCCCTCCCAAGGCGCGCAGCAAATATAGGGCCTTATGGTTTTGACGCAGTTAACGATTTCTTGCGAAATCTTTCAGCGCAGCGGCAACGGCCAGCGCATCCTTGAGGGGCGCGGCCTCATGCGTACGAATGAAATCAGCCCCTTTCATGGCAGCAATGAGTTCGGCGGCGAGCGTGGCCGCGGCGGCCTCGCCGGGCGCCCTGCCCGTCACCGCGCGAAGGAATGACTTCCGCGATACGCCGATCAGAAGCGGCAGGCCAAAACGGCCCTTGATCTCGCCGAGCCGCGCCAGCACGTCGAAGGAGGTTTGCGGCGACGATCCGAGGAAAAAGCCCATGCCGGGATCGAGCACGATGCGGGCGCGGTTCACGCCCGCCGCTTCGAGGGCGGAAAGCCGCTCGTCGAAGAAGGCGCAGATATGACCGACAATGTCGCCTTCCGGCGCCTCGCGGCGATCTGCCTGCCCCTGCTGGATCGAATACATGACGATGAGCTTCGCGTCGGACGCCGCGAGCGCGGGATAGATCGAGGGTTCCGGAAAGCCCCTGATGTCGTTCAGCCAACCAACGCCGCGCGACAGCGCATAGGCCTGCGTCTCCGGCAGATAGCTGTCGACCGATATCTCGATACCGTCGGCCAGCAATGCATCTAGCACAGGCGCCAGGCGCCTGATCTCTTCTTCCGCCGAAACCGACGTCGCATCGGGGTTGCTGGAAGCAGGCCCGAGATCAACGATGTTGGCACCCTCGGCGACGAGCTTCCGCGCCTGCGCGATGGCGGCATCGGGGGCGAGGAACTGGCCCCCGTCGGAGAACGAGTCCGACGTGATATTGACGATGCCGACGATGCGGACGGGGCTTTGCTGCATGGGCTTTTTCTAGCACGCGCA
>DAIEIL010000154.1 GCA_027352645.1 Rhodobiaceae bacterium
AGGAACTGGCGCGTTTCGGCGCGGATATTTCGCTTCATGGCGACAAGGCGCTGGTGCGCGGCGTCGAGAAGCTGAAGGCGGCTCCCGTCATGGCGAGCGATCTGCGTGCCTCCGCCGCGCTTGTGGTGGCCGCGCTCGCCGCGGAAGGCGAAACGACGATCAACCGCGTCTATCATCTCGACCGCGGCTTCGAGCGGCTGGAAGAAAAACTCAGAGCCTGTGGCGCCGATATCTGGCGCGCCAAAGCGTCTTGAGGGCAGGGGACCAATGAGCGATTTGCGGCTGAGTGCGGAAGACGCTGCCGATCTCGAAGTGATCTCGGCCTTCTTGCAGGATGCGGTGACGCGCGTCGGCGATCTCGCCTACCTTCCCGGCACGCGGCGCTTCGCCATGGTCGTGAACCGCTTCCGCTGGGAAGGCGAGACATCGACCAGCAAGCAGACCTCCGCGCAGCGTACCCATGAGCGCGTGCGCACGGGGCTTCATTTCGAGAATGTGCTGAAGGCGCAGGCGCGGGGCTTGAAGCGGGATAATCCGCAAGGCGTGTTGAACCTTCTCGCCATTCGCTTCGAAGAACTTGATACCCCTTCGGGCATCGTGGTTCTCACCTTTTCCGGCGGCGGCGAGCTCAGGCTTGAAGTAGAGGCGCTCGATGCGCATTTATCCGATCTCGGTCTTGTCTGGGAAACGCCGCATTTGCCAGAACACGATCTGGGCTGAGGTTCCATGTTCGGGTCGCAACGTATATTCCGCGCCATGCCTTTGCCGTCATGGCCCGCTTCATGCGGGCGATCCACGCCTTTCGTGGTTGTGGCCAAGACGTGGATGACCCGGTCAAGCCGGGCCATGACGCATCAGGAGATTTGATTCATGGCCATCAGACTTGACGCGAGCGACAAGGGCTTCGAGAAAGCCTTCGAAACGCTCCTCACCGCGAAGCGCGAATCTTCCGTCGACGTCAATGACGCCGTGGCGAAGATCATCGCCGATGTGCGCGCGCGCGGCGACGCGGCGCTGATCGAGCTCACCAATAAGTTCGACCGCCTTTCGCTCACGCCGGAAACGCTCCGCATTCCCGATGCCGAACTCGACGCGGCGTTGAAGGCTTGCGACGCGAAGACACTCGACGCGCTGAAAATGGCGAAGGCCCGCATCGAGGCTTACCACGCGCGGCAGAAGCCTTCCGATGATCGCTTTACGGACGCGCAGGGCGTCGAGCTTGGCCATCGCTGGACGGCGGTTGGTGCTGTCGGGCTCTATGTGCCGGGCGGCACGGCCAATTATCCGAGTTCGGTGCTGATGAATGCTGTGCCCGCCAAGGTCGCGGGCGTCGCCCGCGTCGTCATGGTCGTGCCGACGCCAGATGGCAAGGTCAATCCGCTGGTGCTGGCGGCCGCGCGGCTCGCGGGCGTCGACGAAGTCTATCGCGTCGGCGGCGCGCAGGCGGTTGCGGCGCTCGCCTATGGCACGGCGACGATCAGGTCGGTCGACAAGATCGTCGGTCCCGGCAACGCTTTCGTTGCGGCGGCCAAGCGCCAGGTCTTCGGCATTGTCGGCATCGACATGATCGCGGGCCCTTCCGAAATTCTTGTCCTCGCCGATGGGAAGAACGACCCGGACTGGATCGCCGCCGATCTGCTTTCGCAGGCCGAGCATGACGAAAGCTCCCAGTCGATCCTCATCACCGACGATGCCGCTTTTGCGGCCCGCGTCGAGGAGGCGGTGGCCGCGCAACTGAAGCTTCTGCCCCGCGAGACGACGGCGACGAAGAGCTGGGCCGATTTCGGTGCCGTTATCGTCGTGAAGTCGCTTGCCGACGCTGTGCCGCTGGTCGACCGGCTCGCGCCTGAGCATCTTGAAATCGCGGTGGACGATCCCGAGCCGCTTGCCGCCCGCATCCGCAATGCAGGCGCGATCTTCCTTGGCCGCTATACCCCGGAAGCGGTGGGCGACTATGTGGCGGGTTCGAACCACGTGCTGCCGACGGCGCGCAGCGCCCGTTTCTCCTCGGGCCTCAATGTGCTCGACTTCATGAAGCGGACCTCGATCGTGCGCTGCGATGCGGACTCGCTCGCCGCCATCGGCCCCGCCGCCGTGGCGCTCGCCGCCGCCGAGGGGCTCGATGCCCATGGCCGGTCGGTCTCGATCCGGCTGAACAAGTAGCAATCCGGTCGACGCGCGGCTCGCCTATGCCGCCCAAATCGGCTTAAAGTGGCCGCGCCGAAACGCGTGCAGACAGGTCCATGGATAGATCGGACGACAGGTCGAACTTCCGTATCGCCGAGCTTGTGCTCGACGAGAAGACGGTCGTGCGCCGCAGTCCGGATGTGGAGCATGAGCGCAAGGTCGCGATTTTCGATCTGCTCGAAGAAAACAACTTCGCGCCTGTCGGCAGTCCGGGCGGACCTTACGTGCTCCACCTCGCCATCGAGGAGAGCCGGCTCGTCTTCGATGTGAAGCTCGATGGTGGCGAGCCGCATGGCAGGATCATGCTGTCGCTCACGCCATTCCGGAAGATCATCAAGGACTATTTCCTGATCTGCGAGAGCTATTACGACGCCATCAAGACGGCGGCGCCCGCCCAGATCGAGGCGATCGACATGGGCCGCCGCGGGCTCCACAACGAGGGCTCGCAGCTCTTGAAGGATCGTCTGTCCGGCAAGGTCGAGATGGATTTCGATACGGCTCGGCGTTTGTTCACGCTGATCTGCGTTCTTCATATCAAGGGTTGATGCCGTGGCGGCCAGTGAGAAGCTTCCGGGGTCCGTCCTCTTCGTCTGCAATCTCAATGCAGTGCGCTCGCCCATGGCCGAAGCGCTGGCGAAGTCGCTCTACGGCAAGCGGATATTCATCGATTCCGCAGGCCTCGAACCTCATCCCCGCGATCCCTTCGTCATCAATGTGATGACCGAGATCGGCGTCGACATGGCCGAAGATCACCCGATGGATGTCGAGGAAATCAATATCGGCTCCTTCGACCTCGTGATCTGCCTGACGGAGGAAGCCCGCGCCCGCGTTGTCGAGCTTACCCGTGGGCAGGCGGTCGATATCGACTTCTGGCCCACCATCGATCCTTTCGCAGGGGGCGAGCAGGGGAGCCGCGAGCAGAAGCTCGAAGCCTATCGCCGCCTCCGCGACGACCTGCGCCGCCGCATCGAGCAGCGCTTCGGCGCCGCCGAAAAGAAGGCGAGCTGACGCGGGCGGGGCTGTCAGGGGAAAACGTCCCGAATTTCAGCACCGAATCAAAGGTTTGACCCCGTGCCGCGGTAGGAAATGGGCCACGGCCCTTGATTTTGGCCGGGTTTATGCTCATTCTCCCGCCAAATCTCGAAGGAATATGAATGTCCAAGGAAGAACTACTTGAGTTTCCGGGCGTGGTGACGGAACTGCTCCCGAACGCGACGTTTCGCGTCAAGCTCGAGAATGAGCATGAAATCATCGCCCACACCGCCGGCAAGATGCGCAAGAACCGCATCCGCGTTCTGGCGGGCGACAAGGTGCTCGTCGAAATGACGCCCTACGATCTGACCAAGGGCCGGATCACCTATCGCTTCAAGTAAGCGGACGGCGGGAATCTGCCAGCCCGTGCCAATTACGAGCCCGAGCCCTGCAGCGCCGTCATGACCGCTCCCGCCAGACAACGCCTCGTCCTTGCCAGCGCTTCGCCGCGCCGTATCGCGCTGCTTGCGCAGATCGGCGTCGATCCGGACGAGGTGCGCCCTTCCGACATCGACGAAACGCCTCGTAAAGGCGAACTGCCTCGCGAACATGCGCGCCGCCTCGCCCGCGAAAAGGCGGAAGCCGTGGCGAAGCACGAGCCGGGCGCGCTGGTGCTTGCCGCCGATACGGTGGTTGCGTGCGGACGCCGCATTCTTCCCAAGGCTGAAACCGAGGGCCAGGCGCGGCAATGCCTCGCGCTGCTCTCGGGCCGCGCGCATCGCGTCTATACGGCCGTGACGCTGATCCGGCCCGATGGAAAGCAGATGGAGCGCGTCAGCGAAACCCGCGTCGCTTTCAAGCGCCTCTCCGCGGAGGAGATCGACCTTTACGTCGAACATGGTGAATGGCGCGGCAAGGCCGGCGGCTATGCGATCCAGGGCCACGCGGCGGTTTTTGTCCGCTTGCTGACCGGTTCTCATTCGGGCGTCATCGGCTTGCCGCTTTACGAAACGGCGGCGCTGCTCACCGGGGCCGGTTTCCCGCTCTACCCACCGCGCTGACAACGGTGTTAGGATTGCGAGCATAGGGTATTGAGAGGGAGATTGATCGGCATGTCGGGGGATGGGCCGGTCGCTCAAGGGGTTTCATGTCCGAGGAAGTGCTGATCAATGTAGGCCCCGGCGAGACGCGTGTAGCGGTCGTCGAGAATGGCCGGCCCGTGGAAATTATCCTCGAGCGCACGATGGAGGACGACCTCAAGGGCAAGACAGGCCGCGCGGGGCACTCGCTCCTCGGCAATATCTTTCTTGGCCGCGTGCAGCGCGTTTTGCCGGGCATGCAGGCTGCTTTCGTTGAGATCGGGCTGGAGCGCGCAGGTTTTCTCGGCGCGCGCGAAGCCAAGTGCCTCTGCGAACTCACCCAGCTCGACGAACATATACTGCCGCCCATCAGCGTCTGCGTGACCGAAGGCCAGACGATCCTCGTCCAGGCGACGAAGGATCCGATCGGCGACAAGGGCGCGCGGCTTTCCGCAAACGTCACCCTTCCGGGGCGTCTGCTTGTGCTTGTGCCGAACCAGTCGGGCGTCGCGCTTTCACGGCGCATCGAGGACGAGGACGAGCGCGCGCGCCTGACCGCGCTTGTCGAGGAAATGATCGCCCGTTTTGGCTCGATGGGCGTCACCGGCGAACCGGCGGGTTTCATCGTCCGCACGGCGGCCATCGGCGCGACGGTGGACGACATCGCCGCCGATGCCCGGATGCTGGCAGATGAATGGCGCAAGGTGCGCGAGGTCGAGAAGCGTTCGAGCCCGCCCTGCGTCGTCTTTCACGATCTCGACCCCGTGTCGAAGACGCTGCGCGACTATGTAAGTTCCGATACCGCCCGCGTCCTCATCGACGATGCCGATGCTTTCGGCGAGGCGCAGCGTTACGCGCGCCGCGCCATGCCGGAATTGCTCGACCGTATTCAGCTCTTCAACGGGCCGGGCGCGCTTTTCTCGCTCTATGACATAGACGGCGAGATCGAGCAGGCGCTGGAGCCGCGTGTCGAGTTGAAGTCGGGCGGCTGGATCACCATCGAAACGACGGAAGCGCTGACCGCCATCGACGTCAATTCGGGGCGCTACACGGCGGCGACGGGCCTTGAGGAAACAAGCGCCAAGATCAATCTCGAAGCGGTGGACGAAATCATCTATCAGCTTCGCCTGCGCGGTACGGGCG
>DAIEIL010000157.1 GCA_027352645.1 Rhodobiaceae bacterium
AGCCCCTCCAGTTCGAAAATTTCCGCGACTGATCAATCAGCTGCGAAGCACCAGGCGGCGCACCAGATAGACGACGCTGATTGCAACCAGATAGCCGATGAAGCGTATGCCGACGAGCTTCCAATAGGCGACGTCGCCGAAATTCGGCAGCGGGCTTGCGTCATGTGCGAGGTGGCGGCGAACGATGTTGGCGACTTCGTGCGCCAGCGTCGCGCCGACCGTCCAGCCGAGGACCTGGTTGTAGCGGCGCATCAGGCCTGCGGCCACCACCGCGATGATGATGCCCTGCATCGAATTCACCGTGTCGAAGCCTTGTGCTGCGAGCGCGGCGGCTTGATTGAAATAGACGGAAAGCTGCTGCATTGGTCCCCACCTTTGCCATGCAGGCGTGCCCGCTTGTCGGGCGACTGCCGATGAACGAAGCGGCAGACAGGGTGACCCAAAAGAGTACAATGGTCTAGCTTAATCGCACTGCAATATTAGTTCGTGTGCGTTGCAAAAACTTCATGCACCGCGGCGCAGCGCTTCTTTCGGGGCCGGTTGCGGCATGGAGAAGAGGAGGTCACGCGCCAGCTTGCGGACGGCCTCGCTCGCCTTCGCCTGGGGATGGCGGAACAGGATGGGCGTCTGGTGACGAATGGCGTCGCGCACCATGTCGTCGCGCGGAACGAAACCGGCAAAGGGCGGATTGATGCCCAGGAAATTGCGGCATGCATTGGTGAGCGCCGCATGGGTCCGCCATGCATGTTCGCGGTCGTTGGCCATGTTGACGACGACGCGGATGTCGGCTTGGCCATCCTGCTGCGACAGAAGCTTGATGAAGGCATAGGCGTCGGTGAGAGAAGTCGGCTCGTCGGTGACGACGACGAGCGTCGTGCTGCCCGGCATGCAGAGCGTCAGCACCGACTGGTCGAGGCCCGCCGCGAGATCCGTGATGATATGGGCATAGCGCGACGACAATGCCGCGAGCGTGCGGGCGATGCCGGCAATCTCGGATTTGCCGAGCGCGCTCAACACGCCGGAGCCGGACTTGCCCGCCAGCACATCGAATTTGACACCGCCCGCAGCGCCCGAGACCGACGGAATCTCGTAGCTCGTGATCGCTTCGTCGAGCCGTGCGCGGCCAGCGATGACCGATCCGAGATCGAGATGCGGCGAAAGGCCGAGCTGTACATCGACATTGGCGAGGCCGATATCGCCGTCAAAGAGAAGCACGTTGCGACCGAGCCCGGCGAGAGCCTCCGCAAGCGTCACCGAGAGCCATGTCTTGCCGACACCTCCCTTGCCGGAGGCGATCTGGATCATGCGCGGGCTGGCCATCTGGTCCGTCCTGACTGCTTGCTATACTGCGGCGAGGGATTGGGTTTCGGAGCGCGTCTCGTGCGAGTCGAGAATGAGGCGCGCGCAGACGAGCGGGCTCATGCTGGCAAGCCCGCGCGCGAGATAGGGAGTGACGCTCAACTGGGCAAGCGCCAGACCGGCGCTGTCGGCGGCGGCGAGCACGGAGCCGAGGCGGCGCGAAATGTCGAGCTGCGTGGCGATCAGCCGCGTGACTCCGAGTTTCGCGAATTCGTCTGCCACCTCGCTCGATACGAGCGCATCGACCGCGGCAGAGAGAACGAGCATCGGCTCGACATTTGCGGCAATCCGCGCACCCTCTGCGATACGTTTCAACGCCGCGAAGTCGCCGCGGTCGAAGGGATTGACGCTGGTCGTGTCGATGAAACAGGGCGCGGAATCCACGCGGTCGTCGAGCAGCATCGAAAGCGTGTCGAGATCGGCGGCGGGGCGGACCGTGAGGTCGAGAAGTTTCCCATAGGCATCCGACTGCGCCGCGGCGCCGGCGCGCGCCGTATCCGTCGTGATGAGGTCGACGCTTGTGCCGCTGATGAGCGCATTGGCGGCAAGCTTCGCCATGGTGACCGTCTTGCCCGATCCCGGAAGACCCACCAGCATGATCGGCGCCTTGGGCCGTGTTGGCACGGGCTCGAAGGCGAAGCGAGTATCGAGGGCATTGGCAAGTGCCGCCAGCGCATCGTCGCTGCCGAGTGCCTTCGCCGCCGCGACCAGCGCATCGCGCAAAGGGGCGGGCACGGCATGAGCGTCGAGCGCAGAGGCAATCAGCGTTTCGTCGAAGGGGATGCCGGAATGTATCGGCGCGGCGGACGTGGTTCTCTGTTGCTCGACAGAAGCGAATTTTGGTGTCTCGCGCAGCCGGTCGCGCAGCATCTGTTCGAGCGAAGCTTCGATGTCGGGAAGTGTCGCAGCCTGTCCGGCCTGCGCCGCTTCGGCGGGCATGCGCGTTTCGACCGCAGCCGTGACTTCCATGCGGCCTGCATCGTTCACATAGTTCGAAACGATGATCGCGTCTTGCCCAAGCTCCCGGCGCACCTGGTCGATGGCTTCCGCCATGTCTGCCGCGATGAAGGTTCTCAGACGCACGATCTACACTCCGCCTGATGCTTGCCCTAGACCGAGCCCACGGTGCGCAGCTTGATGCGCGGATGGATTTCGTTCTGTGACATGACGAAGGTCTGGGGCCGGAAGCGCTCGATGATGGAACGCACATAGGGCCTGACGCCGGGGCTCGTCAAGAGCACCGGAACCTCGCCCGCGCGTCCGGCTTCCTCGAACATTTCGCGGACCGTGCCGATGAACTCCTGAAGCTTCGAGGGCTGCATGGCGAGCTGCTTCTCGTCGCCCTGACCGACGAGCGATTCCGCAAAGGACTGTTCCCAGCGCGGCGAGAGCGTGAGAAGCGGCAGCGTGTTGTTGCCGTCGAGATGCGAGGCGCAGATCTGACGGGCAAGGCGCGCGCGGACATGCTCGGTGATGAGATTGAGGCTCTGCGTGTGGCCAACCGCTTCCGCGATGCCTTCCATGATGGTCGGCAGGTCGCGGATCGAAATGCGCTCGTTGAGCAGGGTCTGCAGCACGCGCTGAATGCCGGTGACGGTGATCTGCGCGGGCACAATGTCATCGACAAGCTTCTTGTGCTCCTTGCCGAGTTCGTCGATGAGCTTCTGCACCTCCGCGTAGGAGAGGAGGTCGGCCATGTTGTCGCGAATGATCTCGGTGAGATG
>DAIEIL010000185.1 GCA_027352645.1 Rhodobiaceae bacterium
TCGGGATGGGCCGTGACCAGTTCGCCCTTCTTGTCGAGCGGCAGCGCGCGGCGGTGGTCGGTGAGCGGATGGATGACGACGGTGGTGTCCTGGCGCGCCTCGACCACTTCGTCGAGATAGCAGATCGCGCCCATGCGCGCGGCGGCGGTCAGCGGCCCGTCCTGCCAGCGGGTGCCGTCGCGGTCGAGCAGGAAGCGGCCGACGAGATCGGCGGCGGTCATGTCCTCGTTGCAGGCCACGGTGACCAGTGGGCGGCCCAGGCGGTGGGCCATATATTCGACGAAACGGGATTTGCCGCAGCCCGTGGGGCCTTTGAGCATCATCGGCAGGCGCGCGTCGTAGGCGGCCTGGAACTGTTCGATTTCGTGGCCGACGGCGCGGTAATAGGGCGCGGTCTTGACCCGGTATTGGCTGGCGATGTCGTCCATTGCATGACTCCTCGGGCGGGTTTCCTCGGCGTCCTTTTTCAGCGCGCGCTTTTTTAACCGAGGCGCGCATTTCAAATACGCCTTCGGACGGGGAGGAAGGTCCGAAGGCGTCTTTCGCCATCGCCCTTTCGTGAAAGCGATGGCTTCCGCGCCGAGGACGAGGCGCGGGGGCTTGCCCACGCTTTTCCGCGCGGGCAAGGATTTTTCAGCTCACGCCGCGGGGCGGAAGATCAGCATCGCCGTGCCCTGCGTCTGGCGGACATTGTCGTAGCCGATCAATTTCACCAGATGCTTGGGATTGGCTTTGCGGCAGGCCTCGGCTTCGGCGAGGATGCGGTCCACGTCGGTTTCGCCGAACATCGGCAGTTTCCACATGTACCAGTAGTCCATCATGGCGTTTTCCGGCTCGCAATGTTCGAGGGACGGGTTCCAGCCGCGATCGACGATATATTGGACCTGCTTGCGCAGCTCCTCGTCGGTCATGGACGGCAGATAGGAGAAGGTCTCGAACCTTTTGCTGGCTTCATCGCCCAAGCGGGACGGATAGTCTTGAACGTTGCTCATCTTTTATTCTCCGAAATCTCTGGGACTGAGCGCCAAGGCTCGTTGTTCGCGCCTTGGCCTCCGCGTCGGGTGACGCGACGAATTAGCGATGGGCGACGTCGAGCTTGTCCACCGTGTCGAATTCGAACTTGATCTCCTTCCACGTCTCCATGGCGATCTTCAGTTCGGGCGAGTGCTGGGCGGCCTTGGTGAGGATGTCGCGGCCCTCGCGCTCCAGGTGACGGCCTTCGTTGCGGGCCTGGACGCAGGCTTCCAGCGCCACGCGGTTGGCCGCAGCGCCGGCGGCGTTGCCCCAGGGGTGGCCAAGCGTGCCGCCGCCGAACTGAAGCACCGAGTCGTCGCCGAAGATGGAGACCAGAGCCGGCATGTGCCAGACATGGATGCCGCCGGAGGCGACCGGGAACACGCCGGGCATCTGTCCCCAATCCTGGTCGAAGAAGATGCCCTTGGCGCGGTCTTCCTTGGTGTAGCGCTCGCGCATCATGCCGATCCAGCCGAGCGTCGCCTCGCGGTCGCCTTCAAGCTTGCCGACGACGGTGCCCGAGTGCAGATGGTCGCCGCCGATCAGCCGCAGCAGCTTGGTCAGCACACGGAAATTGATGCCGTGGCGCGGGTTGCGGTCGATGACGGCGTGCATGGCGCGGTGGACATGCAACATGAGGCCATTGTCGCGGCACCATTTGGACAGGCTCGTATGCGCCGACCAGCCCACGGTGAGGTAATCGCTCATGATGATCTTGGAGCCGATCTCCTTGGCGAATTCGGCGCGCTTGTAGATCTCCTCCATGGTCGGGCCGGTGCAGTTCATATAATGGCCCTTTTTCTCGCCGGTCTCGCTTTCCGCCTTGTCGATCGCCTCCTGGCAGAACAGGAAGCGGTCGCGCCAGCGCATGAACGGCTGCGAATTGATGTTTTCGTCGTCCTTGGTGAAGTCGAGGCCGCCGCGCAGGCACTCATAAACGGCGCGGCCATAGTTCTTGGCCGAGAGGCCGAGCTTGGGCTTGATGGTGCAGCCCAGCAGCGGGCGGCCATATTTGTTGAGCTTGTCGCGCTCGACATAGATGCCATGCGGCGGGCCGGGGTTGGTGGTGACGAACCACAGCGGGAAGCGGACGTCCTCCAGGCGCAGGCTGCGCACGGCCTTGAAGCCGAAGACATTGCCGACCAGCGAGGTGAAGACGTTGACCACCGAGCCTTCCTCGAACAGGCCCATGGGATAGGCGATAAAGGCGTAGAAGGCTTCATCGTCGCCGGGCA
>DAIEIL010000023.1 GCA_027352645.1 Rhodobiaceae bacterium
TCCGGCCTTCCCTTCATGCTGGTCTTCGGCACCATGTCGGCCTGGCTGCGCGAGGCGGGCGTCAGCCGCACCGAGATTGGCCTGATGAGCTATGTGGGCCTCGCCTATACGATCAAGTTTCTCTGGGCGCCGCTGATTGACCAGATCCGCCTTCCCTGGCTCGCCTCGCGTCTCGGCAAGCGCCGTGCCTGGATGATTGTTGCGCAGGCGCTGGTCGCGCTGGCACTGGTCGGCATTTCCTTCTGCGATCCGCATGTGGCGCTGACGCCGATCGCGCTTTTTGCGGTCATGCTCGCCTTCGCGTCCGCGACGCAGGACATTTCCGTCGACGCATGGCGCATCGAGGCCGCATCGGACGAAAAGCAGGGCGCCATGGCGGCTGCCTATCAGCTCGGCTATCGCCTCGCCATCATCGCCTCGGGCGCGGGCGCGCTTTATCTCGCGCAGTTCGTTTCCTGGCATGCAGCCTATCTCGGCATGGCGGCGCTGATGTGCATCGGCATCGGTGCGGCGCTCGCGGCACCCCGTCTCGCGGACGCGCAGCTTGCCGTCATCGGTGAGGCGGCGGTGGAGGCCTTTGCGGGGCGTTTTGAGCTTCATGGGCCGGTGAAGGGCGCGGTCACATGGATCTATCGTGCCGCCGTTGCGCCTTTTGTCGATTTCTTCGGCCATCGCGGCTGGCAGGCGCTCGTCATACTGGCGCTGATCGGCCTTTATCGCCTGCCGGATTTCGTCATGGGCGTGATGGCGAACCCGCTCTATATCGATCTCGGCTTTTCGCTCGCCACCATCGCGACCGTGGTGAAGGTCTTCGGCGTCTGGATGACCATCGCGGGCGCCATTGTCGGCGGCGTCTCCATTGCGCGCATCGGCATTCTGCGTTCATTGCTGATCGGCGCCAGTGCTGTCGCGCTCACCAATTTCCTCTTCTCCTGGCTCGCGACGCAGGCAGGCGAAGTCTCGGCGCTCACCATCGCCATCGGTGCGGAAAATTTCTCGGGCGGCTTCGCGGCCACCTGCCTCATCGCCTATATGTCGAGCCTGACCAATCACGAATTCACGGCAACGCAATATGCGCTGTTCAGCTCCGCCTATGCGCTGCCGGGCAAGCTTCTCGGCGGCATGTCCGGCATCATGGTCGACTGGTACGGCGCGCAAGGCGCCCTGCGCGACCTCCTCATCGGTTATGCTCCGACGCTGACGGCCAAGACGGCGGGCTATGTGCCCTTCTTCATCACCACCGGGCTTCTCGGGCTCCCCGCCATTCTGCTGATCCTTTACCTGCTCCGGCGCGAAACCACCGCGCCTTCGGAGGTCGAATCGGCGCCCGCAGCATCGTGACTGCTTTTTAACGTTTCAATTAAACAATTCCTTTCAAAGACTTAGGTCTGTCATATGCGTGACGCATTATGGCGTCACAAAGTGACAGAACCCTCGCCCTTTTCTTGGCTTCCGGGCGTGATAATGAAAGGATGGCTAAAATGGCCAGCCACACGTTGATGGCCAAGGTAGAGGCAGATCGGCTCAGGGCCGGACTGCCGGGTAGTGCCGCGCGCGGAAGTGCCGGGGCACGAACGATAACGGGGTTCGAACATATGACGTTGCCGCATTCGGATGCGACCGTCACCCAATTGCCCGAGGCCACGGCCCGCGCAAAAGCGGCGGCGAGCCCCTTGAGCTTTGCGCGCAAGGGCACGCTCGAGGTGCGCCTTGCCCGGACTCCGCGGGAGATCGATGCCGCGCAGGCGCTGCGCTACCGGGTCTTCTACGAGGAAATGTCGGCACAGGCAGACGCCCAGACGCGCGCGACCCGGCGCGACGTCGACCGCTTCGACGAATTCTGCGACCACCTTCTCGTCTTCGATCATGCGCTGGCCAAGGGCGCGGAGGGAGACGATCTGCCGCTCGACGCCGTGGTCGGCTGCTATCGCCTTTTGCGCCAGGACGTGGCGGAGCGCCATGGCGGCTTCTACACCGCCAGCGAATATGACATCGCGCCGCTGCTCGCGCGGGTGAGCAAGGATATCCGCTTCCTTGAGCTCGGGCGTTCCTGCGTACTCGCGCCCTATCGCAACAGGCCGACCGTCGAGCTTCTCTGGCACGGCATCGCGCAATATGTGGCGCTGCATAATCTCGATGTGATGTTCGGCTGCGCGAGCTTCGAGGGGACGGACCCGGCGAAGCTCATCCTGCCGCTCTCATATCTCTATCATTTCCATCTCACGCCGCCGGAATGGCATGTGCGCGCGCTGCCCGATCGCTATGTCGAGATGAATCTCATGGCGAAGGAAGACGTCAACCCGCGCGAGGCGTGGCGCATGCTTCCGCCCATGATCAAGGGCTATCTCCGCGCGGGCTGCTATATCGGCGACGGCGCGGTGGTGGATCAGCAATTCGGCACCACCGATGTGCTGATCCTTTTCCCCGTGACGCAGATTGCCGAGCGTTATCTCACCAAGTTCGGTTCGAGCAAGCCGGCCTGATCGCCGCCTCGCCTCTTACTTCACAACCGTGATCGTGACCTTCTGGGATACGACCGGCGGATTGTGCGGAACGTGGTTCGCATCGCCCATGACAAGCTGAAGCGTGTGCTTGCCCGGCGTGAGTTCGATCGTGGCCTCTGTCTGGCCGCCGCCGAAATGCATGTGATGCTCGTCCTTCGGCAGAGGATCGTTGAGCTCGTCGCCCTTGGGCAAATCAGCATCGATCAGCAGATGATGATGGCCGGTCTTGGCCTTTTCCACGCCCGCAGGCGCGACGCCGAGACCCTTCAATCCGAAGACCACCGTGACGGGGCTTTTCACCTTTGCGCCGTTCTTCGGCGAGATGATGTAGGCCTTGGCATCGGCGGGCCATTGGGTGGCCGGTGCAGCGGCTTCTTCCGCATGCAGGGGTGCGAAGGACGCGCCCGCCAGCATGAGCGAGACCGCAAGCGTTGCGGTTCTGATTGAAGACATGATGGGCTCCCTCATTTGCGGAAGGCTGATAATCAGTCGCAAATGAGGGAGCGCAAGGCCTATTGCCGGCGCGAAAAGCTCCGCGCCGGCCTCTTCTCAGCGGCCGAGATTGTAGGCTGCGAGCGCTGCGATGTTGACGAGCTCCGACACATTGGCGCCGATCGGAGCGATCTGCACCGAGCGCTTCAACCCGACGAGGAGCGGGCCGATCAGTGTCGCCTGACCGAGCGACTTCAGCAGCTTGGTCGAGATCGACGCGGCGTGGATGGCGGGCATGACGAGCACGTTCGCCGTGTCCGAAAGACGGCAGAAGGGATAGAGCGCCATGGCTTCGCGGTTGAGCGCGACATCGGGCGCCATTTCGCCGTCATACTCGAAGTCGACGCCGCGACGGTCGAGGATCTGGATCGCCTCGCGGATGCGTTCCGAGCGTTCGGCCATCGGATTGCCGAAGGTCGAATAAGCGAGCATGGCGACGCGCGGCTCATAGCCGAGACGGCGCGCGACATCCGCCGATTGCTCGGCAATGTCAGCGAGTTCTTCCGCCGTCGGCATTTCATGCACATTGGTGTCGGCGACGAGAACCGTCTGACCCTTCGCGACGGCGAGCGTCACGCCGATGGCGCGGCGGCCTTCGACCGGATCGATGACGCGCAGCACGTCCTCGAGCGCGACGGCATAGTTGCGGGTCACGCCCGTCACCATCGCGTCCGCGTCTCCGAGCTCGACCATGATCGAGGAGAAGATGTTGCGATCGTTGTTCACGAGGCGCGCGCAGTCGCGAAGCAGATAGCCCCGCCGCTGGAGCCGCTTGTAGAGGAAGTCCGTATAGGCCGCATTGTGCTCCGAGAGACGCGCGTTGCGGATGTCGAGATCGGTATTGGGATCGAGGCCGATATTGCGCAGCGTCTCGCGCACCAGCTCCTCGCGGCCGATCAGGATCGGATGGCCGAGGCCGGTGTCGCGGAAGGTGATGGCGGCGCGGATCACGCGCTCTTCCTCGCCCTCGGCGAAGACAACGCGCTTGGGATCGCGGCGCACCTTGTCGGTGATGATCTGGAGCATACCGGCCGTCGGCGAGAGACGCGCCGAAAGCTGGTTCTTGTAGGCATCCATGTCGACGATCGGATGACGTGCGACGCCGGAATCCATCGCGGCCTTGGCAACTGCCGGCGGGATTTCGCGGATGAGGCGCGGATCGAAGGGAACGGGGATGATGTAGTTGCGGCCGAAGCGCGGACGCTCGCCATGATAGGCGGCGGCAACTTCGTCCGGCACGTCCTCGCGGGCGAGCTTGGCGATCGCGCGTGCGCAGGCGATCTTCATGTCCTCGTTGATCGAGGTTGCGCGCACGTCAAGCGCGCCGCGGAAGATATAGGGGAAACCGAGGACGTTGTTGACCTGGTTGGGATAGTCCGAGCGGCCCGTGGCGACGATCGCGTCGTCGCGGACGGCGGCCACTTCCTCCGGCGTGATTTCCGGATCGGGATTGGCGCAGGCGAAGATGATGGGCTTCGGCGCCATCGACTTGATCATGGCGGGCGTGAAGGCGCCCTTGGCCGAGAGGCCGAGCACGATGTCCGCGCCTTCCATGGCTTCTTCGAGCGTGCGCGCCTTGGTGGCGACGGCATGGGCCGACTTCCACTGGTTCATACCCTCGGTGCGGCCCTGGTAGATGACGCCCTTGGTGTCGCAGAGGATCGCGTTCTCATGCGGCAGGCCCATCGCCTTGACGAGTTCGAGGCAGGCGATGCCTGCCGAACCCGCGCCGTTGACGACCATCCTGACGTCTTTGATGTCGCGGCCCGTGAGATAGAGCGCATTGATGAGGCCGGCCGCCGTGATGATCGCCGTGCCATGCTGATCGTCATGGAACACCGGGATGTTCATGAGCTCGCGCAGGCGGCTTTCGATGATGAAGCAGTCGGGGGCCGAAATGTCTTCGAGGTTGATGCCGCCGAAGGAGGGCCCGAGATAGCGCACCGCGTTGATGAAGGTGTCCGGGTCCTTCGCCTTGACGTCGATTTCGAGATCGATCGAGTCGACATCGGCGAAACGCTTGAAGAGGACGGCCTTGCCTTCCATGACCGGCTTCGAGGCCAGCGCGCCGAGGTCGCCGAGGCCGAGGATCGCCGTGCCGTTCGAGATGACCGCGACCAGATTGCCCTTGGCCGTGTAGTCATAGGCCGCGTCCGGGTTCTCCGCGATGGCCCGAACCGGCACTGCGACGCCAGGGGAATAGGCGAGCGAGAGGTCGCGCTGCGTCGCCATCGGCTTCGTCGCGTTGATCTCGATCTTCCCGGGCTTTCCCTGGGAGTGGAAGAGGAGCGCTTCCTCGTCGGTAAACTGGTTGCGTTTTTTGCTCATGATGGCTTCGATCCGGACGCGGGCGAAAAGTTGTCCACAGGGGTGCTGGCAGGCCCGCTTTTTAGGCCCCTGAAGGTTCAATAACAAGCGAAGTTGGTTGATTTAAGCCGAAGATCAGATTTATGGGGGCTCTTTTTGGCTCCCTCTTTTCGCGAAGGGCCGATCTGTTAGGCTCCGCCTCATGTCAGAACACCTGCCGCAGTCCCCTTCTCAGGCTTTGCCCGGCGCTCCCGCCGATATCGAGGAATACGCCCCGGAAGCCGGGGCGGCGCCCGCCATTCCGGCCGACGCCACGCCCATGATGGCGCAATATCTTGAGATCAAGCACGCCTATCCCGACGCCTTGCTTTTCTACCGCATGGGCGATTTCTACGAGCTGTTCTTCGACGATGCGGTAAAGGCTGCCGAGGCGCTGGACATCGCGCTGACCAAGCGGGGCAAGCACCTCGGCGAGGATATCCGCATGTGCGGCGTTCCCGTCCATTCTCATGAGAGCTATCTCGAGCGTCTGATCCGGGCGGGTTTCAAGGTCGCCGTCTGCGAGCAGACTGAGGACCCGGCGGAGGCCAGGAAACGCGGCTCGAAGTCCGTCGTCCGCCGTGAAGTCGTCCGGCTGGTGACGCCGGGCACCCTCACCGAGGACACGCTGCTCGACGCGCGCGCCCATAATTATCTCGCCGCCCTTGCCCGCACCGGCGCCGATCAGTCTTTCGGCCTTGCTTGGGCCGATGTCTCGACGGGCGAATTCGAGGTGACGAGCGTTTCGGAAGGGGCGCTGGGCGCGGAGCTTGCCCGCCTCGATCCGGGCGAGCTTCTGGTGGCCGACGGCTTCTTCCGCGACGAAGCGCTTTCGGGCCTGATCGCCCAGCATGCGGGCTCGGTGACGGCGCTTCCCGGCGCCCGCTTCGATTCCGGCGCGGGCGAACGGCGGCTCAAATCCCATCTCGGCGTCGGCGCGCTGGACGGTTTCGGCAGCTTTTCGCGGCCCGAGATTGCGGCCATGGGCGCGTTGCTCGATTATGTGGAGCTCACTCAGGTTGGCCGCATGCCCATCCTGCAGACGCCGCGACGTGTCGCGACCGGCGCTGCCATGGCCATCGACGCGGCCACGCGCGCCAATCTCGAACTCATGCGCACATTGAAGGGCGAGACCAGGGGCTCGCTCTTTTCGACCATCGACCGGACTGTGACGGGCGCGGGCGCGCGCGAACTCGGCTCGCGGCTTGCGGCGCCCCTCACCGATCCGCATGCCATCAATGAAAGGCTTGATGCGGTCGAATGCTTCGTCGAGGCGCGCGATCTTCGCGCCCGGCTCCGTGCGGAACTACGCGCCGCGCCCGACATGGCGCGTGCTTTGACCCGTCTTTCGCTCGGCCGAGGCGGTCCGCGCGATCTTGCCGCCATCCGCGATGGAATCGGCGCGGCTCACGCGCTGGCGCGCCTCGTCGATCAGGCGCCGCCCTCTCTCCTGCCGCTGCCGAAGGAACTCACCGAAACCGCAGATGCCCTTAGAAGCGTCGCGGCGGCGCTGCGCGACCGGCTTGCCGCCATGCTCGCACAGGATCTGCCGCTCATCGCGCGGGACGGCGGTTTTATTGCGGCCGGAAGCAACGCACCGCTCGATGAACTTCGCATGCTGCGCGACGAAAGCCGCCGTCTCATCGCGGGGCTTCAGTCGAAATATGCCGATGAGACGGGCGTTTCCGTGCTGAAGGTCCGGCACAACAATGTGCTTGGCTACTACATCGAGGTCGGGCCCAAACATGCCGAGCGCATGATGGCGCCACCTCTCTCGCAGAATTACATTCACCGCCAGACGTTGGCGAATGCGGTGCGCTTCACCACGGGCGAACTGGCCGATCTTGCGAGCCGTATCGCGGAGGCCGCAGGCCGCGTGCTTGAAATCGAGCTTGGCCTGTTCGACGAACTCGTCGCCGCGACGCTGGAAAAGGCGGACGCCATATCGCGCGCCGCCTCTGCGCTCGGCTCTCTCGACGCGACGCTGGCGCTGGCCGAACTCGCCGTCGAGCGGCGCTATGCGCGGCCCCGCGTCGACGACAGCCTGGCCTTCCGCATCAAGGGCGGCCGTCACCCGGTCGTCGAAGCCGCGCTTGAGCGCGAGACGAGCGCATCGCCATTCGTGCCCAATGATTGCGACCTGACCGGCGAAGGCGAAGAGGCGCATCGGCTCTGGCTTCTCACCGGTCCGAACATGGCCGGCAAGTCGACGTTCCTTCGGCAGAACGCCCTGATCGCCATTCTCGCCCAGATGGGAAGTTTCGTGCCCGCCGAGGACGCGCATATCGGCACGGTGGACCGGCTCTTTTCCCGCGTCGGCGCGGCGGACGATCTTGCCCGTGGGCGCTCGACCTTCATGGTCGAAATGGTCGAGACGGCGGCGATCCTCAATCAGGCCGGTCCTCGCGCCCTCGTCATCCTCGACGAGATCGGGCGCGGCACGGCGACTTTTGACGGGTTATCCATCGCCTGGGCGGCGGTCGAGCATCTGCATGAGGTGAACCGCTCACGTGCTCTTTTCGCCACGCATTACCATGAGCTGACGGCGCTTGCCGAGAAGCTGCCGCATCTCGCCAACGCCACCATGCGCGTCAAGGAATGGGAGGGCGATGTCGTCTTCCTGCACGAGGTCGGACCCGGTGCCGCCGACCGCTCCTACGGCATTCAGGTGGCGAAGCTTGCAGGGCTTCCCGCCGCCGTCATCCATCGCGCGCGCGAGGTGCTGACTGCGCTCGAAAAGGATGGGTCGAGCGACCGCGCCCATGTGCTGATCGACGATCTGCCGCTTTTTTCCGCGCTGTCGAAGGCCGCACCGTCGACGCCGCAGAAAAGCGTCGTCGAGGAAGCTCTGCACGGTGTCAGCCCGGACGAGCTGACACCGCGAGAAGCGCTTGATCTTCTTTACAGGCTGAAGGCGTTGATGCCCTCAGCCGGCGCCTAGAGCGTATCCGGTTTGACGTATAGGTCCGAGATCGCGGCCTGCATGTCATGGGCGCCGTCGATTGCCTTGCCGTTTTTGCAGGCTGCTTCGCCCTTCTGCGCCTCGGTGCTTGCCGCATTCCAATAGGGCAGGCCCTCCTTGAAGGGCTTCAGGAACTGGTATTGCGTTTCGAGCTTGCTGCATAGTTCCTGGGCATCGCTCGACGACAGATCGTTACCCGTTGCGGCGAATGCGGGCGCGACCGAGCTTGCCAGAAGGGCAACGAATGCCGCTGAAAACAGAAGCCGGTTCATGGCTTTCTCCTTTCTGCAATGTTGCCCCCCAACGGATTGAAGTTGGGAGCGGAGGCGACGACAAAAAGAGAACATAGCCTTAAAGCTCGGCAATGCTGCGTTCAGGGTCCTGTCATGCTTTAAAAGAAGCGGAATGCCCCGATGCGAAATCGGGGTCGGCTTTGCATTCATGGCAATGGCGGACGCGGCACCCCCGAAAAAACCGGTGCGTTCCGCTGCGATCGCCACCATATTCGATGCGCAGCCTTGCTATATGATGCACTGACCCGCCGGGTTCCCGGCTCCGAAGGAGTGGCCCTCTCATGGCCCGCATGTTGCCGAGCCTTCTCGAAATCGTCGATCCGGAGCATCTCGCCGCCGAACTCGATGCCGTCGCCGTTCGCCATCAGGGCGACGAAGTCGCGCTGAAGCGCGGGCTTGTTTCCGTTTTGAAGCAGACGCTCGCCGCCGGCAGGGCCAAGGCGCGCGAAAGGCTCGAAAGGGGTGCCCACCGGGGCCGCGTCTGCGCCGAGGGCCTTTGCTACCTTCAGGACACGATCATCCGCGCGCTGCATGATGTGACGGTTACGAGGGTCTTTCCGGTCGGCAATCCAAGCGAGGCGGAGAAGATCTGCATCGCCGCTGTCGGCGGCTATGGCCGCGGCGCGCTGGCGCCGGGCTCCGACATCGACCTCCTCTTTCTGCGTCCCTACAAGCAGACCCCCTGGGGCGAGAGCGTCGTCGAATACATGCTCTATGTCCTCTGGGATCTGGGGCTCAAGGTCGGC
>DAIEIL010000028.1 GCA_027352645.1 Rhodobiaceae bacterium
CGTGGAATTCATCCGCGCCCTCGATGAGGACGAGCAGATCGAGCTCGTCGCGCTCGCCTGGGTCGGGCGCGGCACCTTCGACGCAGCGGACTGGGACGAAGCGGTGGAAACCGCCTCGCTCGAACACAATGCGCGCACGGCCGAATATCTCACCGGCCTGCCGCTCCTTGCCGACTATCTGGCGGCCGGCCTCGACGCATTCGGCGAAAGCTGCTCGGATTTCGACGAGCACGCCTGAAGCTCAAAGCCCGAAGGGATAAGTCTCCGCCGCACCCGTCAGCTCTCCGGTCGCAAGCGGCGTTACCGCCTTGGTCTCGTCGAACCATATATATTCGTCAAATTGGCGCGGCAGCGTCGCCTCGAAATAATGGCTCTGCAATTCCGTCTGCGGACGGTAGATGACGCCGATGGCGCGTTCGAGCCTCGGTTTCATCAACCCCTCGATCAGGCTCCCGGACGCGCCGCGCAGCGGCAGGAAGAAACGCGGCGACGCGCTTTCATGGCAAAGCCTTTCATAGCTCCCCGCCAAAGCCGGGCGCACATGCTTCACCTCCATCTCGCCGTCCCAATCGGATGACGCCGCCACGGTCCCATGGTCGGTACCGAAGCCGATGGAATAGACCTTGTCGCCAAAAGCGTCGCGGCAAAGCTGGCCGATATTGATCTCGCCACGCATGCCCATTTCGGTCGCCGCCGCATTGCCGATATGTGAGTTATGCGCCCAGACGATCGCCTTGCTCGCCGGTCCGTGATGTTCCAGCAGCGTTTTCAACGTCTCGAACATATGCGTGTCGCGCAGGTTCCACGATGCCCGCGAGCCGTAATACATGATGCGGTAATATTGTTCTGCGCCCGCGACGAGCTTCGCATTCTGCACCGCATCGAGAAACCGCTCGCCATCATGCCGCGCATAGACCTGCCGCTTCTCCATGAGATCGGAGAGCATACGCGCCACATGCTCCTCGCAACTCCGGTATGAACCTGAGAGCGCCGCCCGCCCATAGGTCGCAGGGTCCGACTGCCACGGCGTGAGGCAGCCATAGCGCAGCCGCGCAATCCGCGCGGTCTCCGGGTCCACGTCGTCGAGATAGTCGAGCACGGCGCGGATGGAATTATAGAGGCTGTAGAGGTCGAGCCCGTAAAAGGCGACACGCCTCGCCGCCTCCTGCTCGCCATTATATTCGCGCAGCCAGTCGACAAAGGTCCGCACCTCCCGGTTACGCCACATCCATGTCGGAAAGCGCGCAAAGGCGGTCCATTCAGAGGGCGCATATTCGAGGTGGCGCACATAATGGTCGATGCGCGCGGCATCCGGCCAATCGCCCTCGATGGAGACGAATGAAAATCCCTTCCAGGCGATCAGCGCCCGCGTGATCCTCTCGCGCAGCCGATAGAATTCCGACGTTCCATGCGAAGCCTCGCCGAGAAGCACGATCCGCGCGTCGCCGATGCGCTGCATCAGCGGTTCAAGATCGACGCTCTCGATATCGGAAAATCCCTGCGCGGCCTGTGCGATCTGCTCCGCCAGCGCGGCATCGGGCGACAGATCCCTACGCACGCGTGCCGGAGCAGGCTCCGCCGCATCCTTCGCCGCCCATCCCTCGACACCGACCAGCGGCACGAAACGGACGTCAAGCAATTCCTCCGTCTTGTAGTCATGCGCCGTGAGCCGCGTGACGCGAAGAAGTTCCTGCAGGTCAGGCCTCGGCCCGACGGGAATGACGAGCCTTCCGCCGATTTTCAGCTGCGCCTTGAGCGCTTCCGGCACCTCCGGCGCGCCCGCCGTCACGACGATGGCGTCGTAAGGCCCCCTCTCGGCCCAGCCCAGCGTTCCGTCCCCATGACGAACATGCACGTTGAGATAGCGCAGGCCGCGCAGCGTTGCCGCCGCTTTCTCCGCAAGTTGCGCGATCCGCTCGACCGTATAGACCTCGGCGGCGACACGCGACAGAACGGCCGCGGCATAGCCGGAGCCGGTGCCAATTTCGAGCACCTTTTCATCGCCGTTGAGTTGCAGGGCCTCCGTCATCATCGCAACGATGTAGGGTTGCGAGATCGTCTGCTCCGCCTCGATAGGGAGCGGCGCGTCGTCATAGGCGAATTCGCGCATCTCCGGTGGCAGGAATTCCTCGCGCGGAACTTCCTTCATCGCGGCAATGACGGCCGCCGCGCGCACGCCCCGCCCGACGATCTGACGTTCGACCATCGTCTCCCGGAAATTACTCAGGCTCGGCTCTTTCATCCGGCACCTCCCGACATGCCGTCATGCTAGCGGACCAACGCCAACCCGAATTGTTCCAGATCAAAGGCGGCCATGCACCCCGCCATGCGGCGGACGGCCACACCGCAGCCCGGTTTACACTTATCACATAGATTTAGTAGTCTTATTCAAGGGCCAGTGAACACCTATGGAGAGTATGGAAAACAGGCATGGCGGATATTTCAGACATTTCGGACGCTCGCAAAGAGGCGGATGATGCCATCCACCCCTTCTGGTTCATTCCCTCCCACGGAGACGGGCGCAGGCTCGGCGTCGCCGAAGGCGCCCGCTCGACCGAGTTCAGTTATCTGGCGCAGATCGCTCAGGCCGCCGACAGGCTCGGCTATGAGGGCGTGCTGATCCCCACCGGCCGCAATTGCGAGGACTCCTGGGTTCTGGCCTCGGCCTTTGCGACGCTGACGCGCCGGCTCAAATTCCTGGTCGCGCTGCGCCCGGGCGTCTCCTCCCCGCTCGCCGTGGCGCGTCAGGCCGCCACCCTCGATCGCATCAGCGAAGGCCGCCTGATCCTCAACGTGGTCGCGGGCGGCGACTCGACCGACCTCGCCGGCGACGGCGTATTCCTCAATCATGACGAGCGTTACGCCCTCACCGACGAATATCTGACCGTCTGGCAACGCCTGATGGCCGGCGAGAAGGTCGACTTCAAGGGCAAGTATATTCAGGCCGAAGGCGCGCAGCTCCTCTTCCCTCCCGTGCAGGAAGGCGGTCCGCGCCTCTTCATCGGTGGCTCGTCGGACGCCGCCATCGACGTCACGGCCAAGCACATCGACACATGGCTCACCTGGGGCGAGCCCCCGGCGCAAGCCGCTGAGAAGATCGCGCAGGTGCGCAAGGCGGCCGCCGAGCAAGGCCGCAAGGTCCGCATCGGCATCCGGCTTCACGTCCTCGTCCGCGAGACAGAGGAAGAGGCCTGGCGCGACGCGGAAAAGCTCATCGAGGATCTCGACGACAATGTGATCGCGGCAATCCAGAAGCGCCTTGCCGCGAGCGAATCCGTCGCCCAGCAGCGCATACAGGCGCTTCATGGCGGCAAGCGCGACAATCTCCTCATCAGCCCCAATCTCTGGGCGGGCGTCGGCCTTGTGCGCGGCGGCGCGGGCACCGCGCTTGTCGGCTCGCCGGAGAATGTGGCCGCGCGCATCCGCGAATATCGGGCCCTCGGCATCGAATATTTCGTGCTTTCGGGCTACCCGCATCTCGAGGAAGCCTATCGCTTCGCCGAGCATGTCTTCCCGCTGCTCAACATTGCGGGCGTGAAGAAGCCGGAGGTCAAGGTGAAGCCCGGCCGGGCCGGCGAAGCGGGCGAGCATTTCCGCGCTGGTGGCCACGCTCATTCCGGGCCGTCCTGAGCCTGCGAACAGCCATCATCCAGCCGACTCGGCCCCGCCAAAAGCGGGGCCGATTTCGTTTTCATACCAAGGGTTTGACTGCGATCAATGTTCCCCCGCATCCTATTGCGGATAAGGAATACGGTCGCTTCCGGCCGAGTCACAGGGATGAAGAGCATGGCCGAATATGTCCGCTGGTTTCGCGATCTTGGCGTCGCCGACGTTCCGCTGGTCGGCGGCAAGACCTCGTCCCTCGGCGAGCTGTACAACACCCTGTCCGGCGAAGGCGTCCGCGTCCCCAACGGTTTCGCGCTCACGGCGGAGGCCTATCGCGACTCGCTGACGAAGGCCGGCGCATGGGAGAAGCTCCGCGCCCTTTTCGCGAAGCTGGACGTCACCGACACGAAGGCGCTTTCGCGTGCCGCCAAATCCGCCCGCGCCATCGTCTATGCGGCAACCGGCACGAAGGAAGTCCGGCAGGCGATTGAAACCTCCTATGCCAGACTTCAAAAGGAATATGGCAAGAACGCCGCCGTCGCGGTTCGCAGCTCCGCCACCGCCGAAGACCTCCCCAGCGCGAGCTTCGCCGGACAGCATGAGAGCTACCTCAACATATCCGGCCTCGAAAACGTGATCGAGGCTTGCCGCCGCTGCTTCGCCTCGATCTTCACCGACCGCGCCATCGTCTACCGAAAGAACAATGGCTTCGACCAGCTCAAGGTCTACCTCTCTGTCGCAGTCATGAAGATGGTCCGCTCCGATCTCGCATCGAGCGGCGTCATTTTCACCCTCGACACGGAATCGGGCTTCCGCGATGTCGTGTTCATCACCGGCGCCTATGGTCTCGGTGAGACGATCGTTCAGGGCGAGGTGGATCCCGACGAGTTCTATGTCCACAAGCCCACCTATCGCGCCGGACACCGCGCCGTTCTGAGCCATACGCTCGGCGCGAAGCTGATCAAGATGACCTATGCGAAGAGCAAGGGCGCCGCGACCACAGTGCTGAAGTCCACGCCCGCCGCCGACCGTGCGCGCTATTGCCTGAACGACCGCGAAGTCCTCGAACTTGCCGGCCACGCCATCTCCATCGAAGAGCATTACTCGAAGGCGGCAGGCATGCCCCGGCCGATGGACATTGAATGGGCAAAGGATGGCGTGGACGGCAAGCTCTACATCATTCAGGCCCGCCCAGAGACGGTCGCCTCGCAGCGCGCGGCAGGCGTCTTCGAAACCTACACGCTCAAGGGCAAAGGCCGCGCCGTCGCGACGGGTCGCGCCGTCGGCGAGAAGATCGCCACGGGCAAGGCCCGCGTCATCACCAGCACGCGCGATCTGTCGAAGTTCAAGCCGGGCGAGGTTCTGATCGCACGCACGACAAGCCCCGACTGGCAGCCCATCATGAAAAAGGCGGCCGCCATCGTCACCGATCGCGGCGGGCGCACATGCCATGCGGCCATCGTCGCGCGCGAACTCGGCGTCCCCGCCGTCGTCGGTGCGGAAAGCGCGACCTCGAAAATCAAGACCGGCCAGATGGTCACCGTCTCCTGCGCCGAGGGCGAAGCGGGCCACGTCTATGAGGGAACCATTCCCTTCGATATCGCGCGTTCGTCGGCGGACAAGATCAAGAAGCCGAAGACGGCCATCATGGCCAATCTCGGCAATCCCGACCTCGCCTTCCGCACGGCCATGCTGCCCAATGACGGCGTGGGCCTCGCCCGCATGGAATTCATCATCAACGAATATATCGGCGTCCATCCCATGGCGCTGGCCCAGCCGAAGAAAGTCGCGTCCGCCGCCGATCGCAGGAAGATCGAGAAACTGACGCGCGGTTACAAGAAGCCCGCCGACTTCTTCGTCGAGAAACTGTCGGAAGGCGTCGGAACCATCGCCGCAGCTTTCTATCCCAAGCCCGTCATCATTCGTCTCTCCGACTTCAAGTCCAACGAATATGCAAGCCTGATCGCGGGCGCGGGTTTCGAGCCCAAGGAAGAAAACCCGATGATCGGCTTCCGTGGTGCCTCGCGCTACGCACACCCCGCCTATGCCGCGGGCTTCGCGCTCGAATGCAAGGCTCTCGCCCGTGTGCGCAACGAAATGGGCCTCGACAATCTCCGCATCATGGTTCCCTTCTGCCGCCGTGAGGACGAGGCGCGCAAGGTCATCGCCACCATGGCCGAGCATGGCCTGAAGCGCGGCGAAAAGGGCCTCGAGATTTTCGTCATGTGCGAAATCCCCAACAATGTGATCCGCATCGACGCTTTCTCAGAGCTGTTTGACGGTTTCTCCATCGGCTCGAACGACCTTACGCAGCTCACCCTCGGCGTCGACCGCGACTCTGAAATCGTCGCTTTCGACTTCGCGGAAAATGACCCCGGCATGCTGGAAATGCTTCGCCTCGCGATCACCGGCGCGAAGCGCAATCATCGGCACATCGGCATTTGCGGCGAGGCGCCTGCCAACGATCCAGAGATCGCCGCTTATCTCGCACGTCTGGGCATCGACTCGATCAGCGTCAATCCCGCGAGCCTCATCAAGACGATGCAGATCGTTGCCGAAGCCGAGAAAAAGGCGAGATAGAAGCATGAGCGCCGAAGCTAACCCGGCCGCCGCAAAGAACGAAAGCCTGTTCCAGCGCCTGCGCTTCATCGCGCGTTTCGCGCGCCTTGCCGGACCCTTCTGGCTCGGCCCGGACAAGTGGCGCGCCATCTCCATGACCGCAGGCCTCCTTCTGCTCACCATCGCGCAGGTCGTTCTCGCCATCTGGACCAATTACTGGAACGGCGATCTTTTCGACGCGCTCGGCGAACGCTCGGTCCCGAAGTTCCTCACCCAGATCGGCATCTTCGTCATCATCTTCATTTTGACCATGGGGGTTACCGCCGCCCATCTTCAGGTGAAGAAGCGGCTACAGGTGAACTGGCGCCGCTGGCTGACGCGCCGCGTCGTCGACCGCTGGATGTCGAACAAGCATCACTACCAGCTCATCTTCACGCCGGGCGAGCATGACAACCCCGATGGACGCATCGCCGACGACATCAACAATGCGACCGAGCAGGCAATTGCCCTCACGCATACGCTCATCTACTCGCTACTCGTCCTCGGCACCTTCATCGATATTCTTCTGACCGTCGCCGGCGGCACGACCGTGAATGTCAGCGGCACCGCCTATCGTGTGCCGGGCTACATGGTGTTCCTCGCCTTCGGCTATGCGGGCGTCGGCACAGTGCTCGGCCTCACCCTGGGCCGTCCGCTCGTCCGCGCCACCAACGGCCTGCAGACGGCGGAAGCCAATTTCCGCTATGGCCTCGCCCGCGCGCGAGAGAAGGCCGAGGAGATCGCGCTGGTCGGCGGCGAGAGAGTCGAGCGACATCGTTTCTTCGACCTCTTTGTCGGCATCCGCGACTTCTGGCTGCGCCAGACCTTCGCGTTGACCGGCATCCTCTTCTTCACCTCGGGCTATGGCGCATTGCTGCCTGTCTTCCCCATTCTCGTCGCCGCGCCGCAATACATTGCCGGCACGATGACGCTCGGCGTTTTGATGCAGACGGCGCAGGCATTCCAGAAGCTCACCTCCGCTCTCTCCTGGCCCGTGGACAATCTTTCGGATATGGCGAAATGGCGCGCCTCGGCGGAGCGCGTAATGTCTCTCGCTGGCGATCTGGAGAGGCTCGAGGAAGCAAAGATCGCGCCCGATGAGAACCGCATCGCGGTCGGCCGCGCCCAGACCCCGACACTCGCCATCCACAAGCTTCAGATCGTCAATCCCGACGGCCAGCTCGTCCTCGACGAATTCGATCTTGAGGTGAAGGAAGGCGAGCGCGTATTGATCGACGGCGACGCGGGCGCAGCAGTCAACCTCTTCAAGGTCGTTGCCGGGCTCTGGCCTTGGGGTCGAGGCGAGGTGCTGCTGCCCAAGGACCGCACGGTCCTCTTCATGCCCCAACGCCCCTATATTCCCACCGACAATCTGCGCGCGGTGCTCGCCTATCCGAACGAACCTGACGTCTTCGACGACAATGCCTTCCACGCCGCGCTGGACAATTCGGGCCTCAGCTATCTGCGCGACCGTCTTGACGAAGTCTCCGCCTGGGAACGCATTCTCACCTTCCGGGGCCAGCAGCGTATCGGCTTCGCGCGCCTTTTCCTCCATAAGCCGAGCTGGGTCTTCATGGAGGAAGCGACCGATGCCTTCGATGCCGCGGCGGAGGCGAAGCTGCTGGATGCCGTGATCTGCGAATTTCCGAAGATCACGATCATCGGCATCAGCTTCAATACCGACCACGACCATTTCTTCACCCGCAAGCTGAGCCTTCAGCGCGCGCCGGACGGCCGGTTTCTTTTCGGTGGGCCGCCCGTCAAGCATGCGCCCTCGCTCGTCGTCGTCGAAGACGAAAAAATCCTCTGACACTCCCGGAAGCAGCATGAAGAAGCCCATCGTCATCGACGCCAAGACAGTGAATGTCGATCTCCAGCCCGGCGTCCTGCGCAAGGATTTTGTCTGGGGCGTCTCCACCTCCAGCTACCAGATCGAAGGTGCGACAAAGGAGGATGGCCGGGGTCTCAGCATCTGGGACACCTATGCGCGGCAGAAGGACCGTATCGAGCATGGCGATACCGCCGATGTCGCCTGCGACCATTATCATCGCTATACGGAAGACATCGCCCTGATGAAGGGCCTCGGCATCGACGCCTATCGCTTCTCCGTCGCATGGCCGCGCGTATTGCCGCGCGGGCGCGGCGCCGTCAATGAAAAGGGGCTCGATTTCTACGACCGCGTGATCGACGGCGTACTCGAAGCAGGCATCGAGCCATGGCTCTGCCTCTATCACTGGGATCTGCCGCAATCGCTCGGCGACCTCGGCGGATGGACAAACCGCGACATTGCCGGTTGGTTCGCCGATTACGCGGCTCTGCTCTCCCGGCGCTATGGCGACCGCGTGAAGCGGTTCGCCACCTTCAATGAACCCTGCGTCGCAATCCTGTTCGGCTACGCCATGAGCTGGAACGCGCCCGGTGTTTCCGACCGCACCTCCTATCTCAAGGCCGTCCACCATCTCAACCTCGCGCATGGAAACGCGGTCGATGTGATCCGCGATCTCGTGCCCGACGCCTCGATCGGCATCGTGCATAATCGCCAGCCCGTCTATTCCGAAAGCGAAACGCCGGAGAACATCCACGCCACAGCGCTTCTCGACACGCATTGGAACCTTATCTTTACCGATCCCCAATGCCTCGCCGCCTATCCGCCGCTCGCCGCCGACGACATCGAGCCATATGTGCAAGCGGGTGACATGGCGCGGATCTGCCGTCCCATCGACTGGATCGGCCTCAACCATTATTCGCCGATCTATGCGCGCGCAGAGCCCAATTCCGAACTCGGGTTCGCCTGGGGCAAGTCGCCTGACCATGACGACCATCCGGGCTTCCGCTGGCCCATCCACCCGGACGCCTTCCGCGAAACGCTGATGGACACATGGACGCGCTATGGCCTGCCCGTCTATGTCACGGAAAACGGCTGCGGCGATCCCGACGCGCCCAACGCCGCAGGCGAGATTGTCGACGAGCGCCGGGTCAATTATCTCCGCGCCTATATCCATGCCCTGGGCGAGGCGGTCAAACATGGCGCCGATGTTCGCGGCTATTTCGTCTGGTCGCTGCTCGACAATTTCGAATGGGGCGCCGGCTTCGGCAATCGCTTTGGCCTCGCCTATGTCAACTTCGAGACGCTCAGGCGTACGCCCAAATCTTCCTACTTCGCCTATCGCGACATGATCCGCAGGCTCCGCTGACGCGCTCATGTTGCCGCCATGGCCGAGGCAGGCTAGTTTCCAGTTCAAGAGTCAACGGAGACCGAGAAACAATGACCACCGCTCCTTACGCCCTTCCCGCAACGCTCGAAGCCGATCTCGAGAAAGCGCGCGCCTATTGGCATGGGCTCATTCGCGGCAAGGCCAGCGACATGCCCTATTGGGACGATGTAAAGCTCTCCGCCCTTCCCGAACTCGTTGACCGTCTGGCGCTCATCGAGGTTTTCGACAAGCCGGAACGTTTCCGCTTCGACATCGTGGGCAAGGGGATCGTGGCCAAATACGGCAAGGATTTCACCGGCGGCTTCGCCGACGAAATCGAATCCAATGCGCCGCTCGCCTTCTTCCGCGCCCAGGCGAGCGCGACGGTCGAAGGCCGCGCGCCCACCTATCAGCGCCAGGGCAATGTCGCGCGCCTGCTTCTCCCCATGTGGGGCGACGGCCGCATCAGCATGCTGCTCGGCGCTTTCGTCTGGCTCTAACGGCGTTTGGCTCTAGGCGATCTTTTGCGCCTTCACCTCCGGGAGAAGGCGCTCCACATCCTTCGGCTGGCAAAGCTCGGTACCGGCGGCAAGGAGCGCCGCCGATCCCGCCGCGAGGCCGCGCCGGAACGCCTCCTCGACTGCCACGCCCTGCGACAGGGCGCAGACCATCGCGCCGACAAAGCTGTCGCCCGCGCCAACCGCGCTCAGCACCTTGACCTTCGGCGCGTTGGCCCGCCACACACCGTCCGCCGTCGCCAGCAACGCGCCGTCCTCGCCGAGCGTCAGGGCGACAGTCTCGACCTTGCCTTCCGCGACCAGCCGCCGCGCGGCTTCAACCATCGCCGCCTCATCCTTCAGCTCGGCGCCCGTCAGTTCGCGTAATTCGCGCAGGCTCGGCTTTATCATGAAGGGCCGGCGGCCGAGTGCGCCCACCAGCGCCGCGCCAGACGTGTCGACCACGACCTTCGCACTCGCCTCGCGTCCGGCCTCCACCACCCGCGCGTAGAAATCCACCGGTACGCCATGCGGGAGGCTACCGCTTGCCACAATGAAACCGGGCGCAGGATCGAACGCCGTCACCGCATCGAGCGCGGCCTTCCACACATGCTCCGGCAGCTCGGGCCCCGGCATGACGAAGCGGAACTGGTTGCCGCTCTTTTCCTCATAGACCGTGAAATCTTCGCGCGTCTCGTCGGGCGTTTCGATCACACGGCTGTCTATGCCCGCATCGGTGACGAGCCGTTGAAGCAATTTCCCTGAAATACCCCCGATGACATAGACCGCCGTCAGCGGCAGGCCGAACCGCTTCACGACCCGCGCGACGTTGATGCCACCGCCTCCCGGATCGCGATGGCCTGCGGCGCAGCGCATCTTGTGGATCGGCTTCACTTCCCCGACCGATGTCGAAACATCGATCGAGGGGTTCATGGTCAGCGTTACGATCTTGCCCGTCATGCCTGCACCCGCTCCCTACCGTTCCGCATTTTCCAGCGAACGGCGCAGCCGCCGAAGAATGACATTGCGCGCCTTGTCGTCCGCCGCGTGATCCAGCTGGTCGCTGATATCGAGCCAGAGGCGCGACAGATCGTTGTGCCAATCGAAGCGCCCCACCACTTCGGGCTGCAAACGGCGCGGGCCGGGCCGCGAACGCGCGCCGGGCGCTTCGGTGATGAGATCGAAAACATCGTCGAGCGTGGGCTCGATAATGCGCTCGCCATCGACGCCCATTTCGTCGAGCCGCTTGTGCAGCGCCTCGATCTCACTTTCTTCGCCATGCACGAGAAACACCGCGCGCTTCACCGGCGCCCGGTCCTTGATCCAGTTTGCGAGCGCTGGACCATCGGCATGGCCGGAATAAATATCGACCTGACGAATTTTCGCGCGGACCTTGATCTCCTCGCCCTGGATGCGCACCGCCTTCACCCCGTCCGCGAGAATGCGGCCCAGCGTGCCCTTGGCCTGAAAGCCGACCAGCATCACGGTCGTATTGGTGCGCCAGAGGTGGTTCTTCAGATGATGACGGATGCGTCCCGCGTCGCACATGCCGCTGGCCGCAACAATGATGTGGTTGCCCTCAACCTGCTCGATACGCATGCTCTCCGCCGCCGTCTCCGTCGTCTGCAACAGCGGCGTTGCCATGGCCTTGCGGAATTCGGCGCCGCTCTCCAGCTCGTCGGCATGTTCGAGGAACACCTCCGTCGCCTTGATGGCCAGCGGCGAGTCGAGAAAGATCGGCACGCGGGCGATGCGCCCGGTGTCGACGAGTTCGATGATGTCGGCAAGCAGCTCCTGCGTGCGCTCGACCGCGAAAGCCGGGATGAGCAGCGCGCCCCCATCCTTGAAGGCGTCTTTCACTTCACGTTCCAGAACATCCAACCGCTGGTCGTGATTGAGCTTGGGCCGCGTCCTGTTGCCATAGGTCGATTCACAGATGAGATAATCGAGATTTTCCGGCGAGACGGGCGCGGCGTGGAAGGTCTGCGCGTCCGGCCCGATATCGCCGGAGAAAAGCATGCGCAAGACGCGCGCTGTCGGCACGTCGGTATCGATCTCAATTTCGATAGAGGCCGAACCGAGAATATGTCCCGCGTTCCAGAAGCGCGCCCTCACGCCCGGCGCTGGCTTTACCCAGACGTCATATTTGACCGGCTTGAAAAGCTTCAGGCATTCCTCGGCATCATCCACCGTGTAGGTCGGCGTCACCCTGTCGCGTCCGCGCCGCGCGTTGCGGCGGTTCAGATCCTCGACTTCGATTTCCTGAATATGCGCCGAGTCCGGCAGCATGCAGCCCGCAAGATCCATCGTCGTATGCGTGGAATAGATAGGCCCGCTGAAACCATGCTTCGAGAGCTTCGGCAGCATACCCGAATGGTCGATATGCGCGTGGGTCAGCAGCACGAAGTCGATCTCCCGCGGATCGAAGGGGAACGGCTCGTAGTTGAGCTCCTTCAGCGTCTTCGCACCCTGAAACATGCCGCAATCGACCAGGAATTTGTGTTCATTGGTCTCAATCAGGTAGCAGGAGCCCGTGACGGTGCGGGCGGCACCGTGGACGGTCAAAGTTGCGGTCATGACATTCCCTCTTGGATCACTTTTTCGCCGCCGGATGGAAGACGGGAAATATGGCAATTCGACGAGATTCGTCTCGCCTGGTCTATGACTTCGCTCAATGCTGGCATAGTCGAGCCGGACACACCATGATGTGAAGTGGAGCAGGCCGAAGACCGGATTCGAGCGGAATGAGCGACAGAGAAATGCACCGGGCGGACCGCGCATGAGCGGCGCCCTCTTCACCACGCCGGACGCGATCGCGGATGCGATCATCGCGAAGGTCGGGAAAAAGATCGTCCTCGCGCTGCCCCTCGGCCTCGGCAAAGCGAACCATATCGCCAATGCCCTCTTCGCCCGGGCGGCCGCCGACCCTTCGATCACGCTCCAGATCATCACGGCGCTCACGCTGGAAAAGCCGCATCCCGCGAAGGGTCTCGAAGGGCGCTTCATGAACCCCATCGTCAAGCGGCTCTTCGGCGGCTACCCGGAGCTTGCCTATGCGAAGGCGCTCCGCGCCGGAACGCTCCCGTCCAATATCGAAGTGAGTGAATTCTTCTTCCTTGCCGGACGCTGGCTCGGCGTGCCGCAGGCCCAGCAGAATTACATCTCGACCAACTACACCCACGCGCAGCGCTACATTCTCGACCGCCGCCCGAATGTCATTGCCCAGCTCGTCGCGAAACATCCGGACGGTACGCGCTACAGCATCAGCAGCAACACCGACCTCACCCTCGACATGCTGGCCGCCCGCGCCGCAGGCAAGGCGGACTTCATCCTCGTCGGCGAGGTGAACAGCGAACTTCCCTATATCGGCCACGACGCGGAGCTTCCCGCCTCCGCCTTCAGCCATATGCTCGAAAGCCCCGAGACGGATTTCCCGCTTTTCGCGCCGCCCAAGGAACCCGTCAGCATTCAGGACTACGCCGTCGGCCTTCATGTCGCGCGATTGGTTCCGGATGGCGGCACGTTGCAGATCGGCATCGGGTCGATGGGCGACGCCATTGCCCGCGGCCTCATCCTCCGCGACGACGACAACGAGACCTTTCGCGCCACCACGAAAAAATTGGCGCTCAACGGTATTCCCGAAGATCAATCGCACCTCGCGCCCTTCGACAAGGGCCTCTTCGGCTCAAGCGAAATGCTGGTCGATACGTTTCTGGAACTGGTGAAGACGGGCATCGTCAAGCGCGAGGTGGACGGCGCCTTGCTGCATGGCGGCTTCTTCCTTGGGCCCCGCAGCTTCTACAGGCGCCTTCGCGAAATGCCCGATGCGGAACGCGCGAAGATACGCATGAAGCCCATCTCCTATGTCAACGAGCTCTATGGCGATGAGGAAGCGAAACGGAAGGCGCGTGTCGGCGCCCGTTTCGTCAACAGCGCCATGATGGTGACCCTGCTCGGCGCCGTTGTCTCCGACGCGCTGGAAGACGGCCGCGTCGTCAGCGGCGTCGGCGGTCAGTATAATTTCGTCGCGCAAGCCTTCGCGCTCGAAGACGCCCGCTCGATCATCACGCTCCGCGCGACGCGCCAGAGCGGCGGCAAAACGCTTTCCAACATCCACTGGTCCTATGGCCATACGACCATTCCGCGCCATCTGCGCGATATCGTCGTCACTGAATATGGCATTGCCGATCTGCGCGGAAAGACCGACCGCGACTGCATCGCCGCCATGCTCGCCATTGCGGATTCGCGCTTTCAGGCTGAGCTCCTCGCGACGGCGAAGAAAAATGGCAAGATCGAAACGGCCTACGAAATCCCCGCCGCCTTCCGCAACAACACGCCCCAGCGCGTAGAGGCTGCGCTCTCGGCCCTGCGCAGCGAGGGTCTGCTCAACCCCTTCCCCTTCGGCACGGATTTCACGGAAACCGAACTTCGATTACTCCCCGCCCTGCAGCTCATGCAGGCTGCCGCTCAATCTCCGGCAAGGCTCGCCGCACTTGCGCTGCGTGGCCTCTCAAAGGCCGACACGGACGTTGAAAGCGATTGTCTCGCCTGCATGGCTCTCGAACACCCGCAAAGCCTGTCGGATCGTCTCTACGCCATCCTCTTGCGTGGCGCGCTGCGATCCTAGTCGCCACCACCTGCCACATGCCCACCGGATAGCGACCGATGAGCAAACCAGACCGTGCCTATAAGCAGCAACACGAGCCAACCCGACAGCCAGAAATAATCCAGCGAGGCAAGAAGATAGGCTTGCCCCTGCATGTTGCGCGCGAGCATGGCGAGCGCCTGCGCGTCTGGCACGCCGAGCGCGTGAAGCGACGCCAGCGCATTCTGCATGGTCGGATCGTAAATGCTCGACGCCTCCGCGAGTCTGCTCTGGTGCAACGCTTCACGCCTGTCCCATAGCGTCGTCGTCAGTGAGGCTGAAAAGCTGCCCGCCGTGATGCGGATAAAATTGTTAAGGCCCGAGGCGAGCGGAATACGCTGCGGATCGACACCGTTGAGCGCGATCGTGAGCAACGCCACGAAGAAGAAGCTCATTGCAACGCCCTGCACCAAAAGCGGCATGACGAAGTCGAGGAAGGTCGCGTCGGCAGTCAGTCCGGCTCGCATGAAATAGGAGATCGCAAAGGCAAGGAACGAAAAGCTCGCCGTCCAGCGCGCATCGACACGCGACATGATGCGCGCCGCAAGCGGCGAGAGGATGACCGCGACGACGCCGCTTGGCGCGGCGACCAAGCCGGCCCAGGTTGCCGTATAGCCGAGATGCTGCTGCAACCACAGCGGCAGAATGACGACATTGCCGAAGAAAATCGCATAGGCCAGCGACGAGGCAAATACCCCGATCGTGAAATTCCGATTGGTGAAGAGCGACAGATCAACGATCGGATGCTTCTCGGTTATCTCCCATATCACCCATGCGATGCAGCCGATGGCCGAAACCAGCGCGAGAACGACAATTTCCGTCGAGGCAAACCAGTCCGCATCCTTGCCCGTGTCGAGCATGATCTGCAAAGCGCCGACCCAGACGACGAGCAGAGCAAGCCCGATGGAGTCGATCGGTATCTTCTGCGTCTGCGTTTCACGCGACTTGAGGCCCCGCCAGCAAACCGCCGCGCAGAGAAGACCCACTGGCACGTTGATGAGGAATATCCAGGCCCAGTGGAAATTGTCCGAGATATAACCGCCGAGGATCGGCCCACAGATCGGCGCCACAAGCGTCGTCATCGACCAGATAGCAAGCGCCGTTCCGCGTCTGGCGGGCGGGAAGATTGCAATCAGAAGGGCCTGCGAGCCGGGGATCATCGGCCCGGATGCCGCACCCTGAAGGATACGAAAGAAGATAAGGCTCGAAAGGTTCCACGCCATTCCGCACAGGAACGAGGCGAACGTAAAGAGCAGAACGGAGACCACGAAGGTCCGCACCGCCCCATAGCGGCGCATCACCCAGCCGGTGAGCGGAACGGCAATGCCGTTCGACACCGCGAACGAGGTGATGACCCAGGTTCCCTGGTTTGCGCTGACGCCCAGATCGCCCGCGATGGTCGGGATGGAGACGTTGGCGATCGTCGTGTCGAGCACCTGCATGAAGGTGCCGAGCGCCAGCGCGAGCGATATCAGCGCAAGCGAGCCGCCTTCGAGCGGCGCCGGTGCTCTTTCCGGCGCGCCGCTCATGGCTGCCGCGCCGCCGGGGAAACGGCGACGCTGCCGCCATTCTCTGCCACGATGCGTTCAATGCTCCGCTCTATGTTCACGTCGCCATCGTCGCGCGGACGCGCCGGAAGCGGCACGGAGCGCACTTCGCTCGCAACGAGCGGCCCGGAAGTGTCGCGCACATCGACCTTCACCGACACGGAAAGGCCGATCCGCAGGGGATGCGCCTTCACCTCCGCCGGATCGAGCGCGATGCGAACGGGCAGACGCTGCACGATCTTGATCCAGTTGCCGGACGCATTCTGCGGCGGCAGAAGCGCGAAGGCGCTGCCGCTGCCCGCCGCCACGCCGACGACGCGCCCATGATAGGTCACATCGCCGCCATAAATGTCAGCTTCCAGCGTTACCGGTTGTCCAATGCGCAAACTTGCAAGTTGTCCTTCCTTGAAGTTCGCATCGAC
>DAIEIL010000046.1 GCA_027352645.1 Rhodobiaceae bacterium
TTGCACGCCGCGCGCAGCACCGCGCGCGGAATCTCGAACTGGCCGCCAGGCTTGTCACCCATGCGCGAGCCGCGGGCGACGTTGCAGGAATCGTGGTAGGTCAGCCGGTATTCGTCGTTCTTCGACTTGTCGAACTTCAGCTTGCCCTTCTGGATCAGGTCGTAGGTGAATTCGCAGATATGCTGCGGGATCGGATAATTCTGATCGAGGAAGTCGAACGGACCCGCGAGCGTGTTCAGGAACGAATAGGCGACACGCCAGGCATGACCGCATTCGCCGAAAACCAGCCGTTTCGCGCCGAGTTCGAGCGCGGCGTCGCGAATGCGCATCGCGACCTTCTGCATGTTCTCCTGCGAACCGATGAACAGACCGAAATTGGCCGCCTCGGACGCATGGGTGGAAATCGTCCACGACACGCCGGCCTCGTGGAAGACCTTGGCGTAGCCCATCAGGCCTTCCATGTGAGGCGAAGCGAAGAAATCGGCGCTCGGCGTCACCAGAAGGATCTCGGCGCCCTTGACATCGAGCGGCAGTTTGACCGGCAGTCCCGTTTCTTCCTCGATCTCGTCTTCGAGACTCTCCAGCGTCGCCCTCAACGCCTTGGGCGGCAGGCCAAGATTGTTGCCGACATTGAAGACCTTGCCGATGATCTCGTTCGAATATTTTGCCCCCATGCCGATCGAGTCGAGGATGTCCCGCCCGGCCATGGTGATTTCCGCGGTGTCGATGCCGTACGGGCAGAAGACGGAGCAGCGGCGGCATTCCGAACATTGATGGAAATAGGAATACCAGTCATCCAACACTTCCCGGGTCAGGTCCTCGGCGCCGACAAGCTTGGGGAAGTATTTCCCGGCGAGGGTGAAGTGGCGGCGATAGACCTTCCGCAGCAGGTCCTGGCGCGCGACGGGCATGTTCTTGGGGTCGGAAGTGCCGAGGAAATAATGGCACTTGTCGGTGCAGGCGCCGCATTTCACACAGGAGTCGAGATAGACCCGCAGCGCCTTGTTGCTCTCCAGCAACTCGCGGAGGCGAGTGATCGCCTTGTCGTGCCAATCGGGAACGAGTGCTCCCGGAAAGCCGAGCGGCTCCTGGTGATTGGGGGCCGCGACGAAGGGCTTCGATCCCGCCATCGCCCCGCGGCTCAGATGGGGCAATTCGAGCGGGTCGCCGTGAACCTTTTCGAGCGGATCGAAATCCTTGGAGCCCTCCGCCATGTCAAACAACCTCCAACGGGACGCGGGGTGAATTCAATCCGTGCGCCGCGGGCGCGACGATGTTCGCGCCCGTGGCCGGCCTGGCTGCGGCCGGGACTGACGAAGACGCCCGGCGCATGCGGAAGTTTGAGAGCGGGAACGCGGCCATCGCGACGAGCGCGAGCGACAGATGGGGGCGCGGCGCGGAACGCCGCCGCGCAAATCGTCGCCACCATCGTTTCCTCCCGATCCGGCGCTCTTCCGGCGCTGCGGATCACGAACCTCGATCAGATGCAGCCGGTCGGCTTGGGGAGACCCGCGATCTTGCAGGCCTGCTTGGCCGGACCATAGGGGAACAGGGCGTAAAGCGCCTTCTGGTCGCCCTTTTCCTTGCCGTATTTCTTGGTCATTTCCTTGACCAGGATGCGGACGGCCGGAGCGATCTGATATTCGTCGTAATAGTCACGCAGGAAGTTGACGACTTCCCAGTGCTCATCGCTCATGTCGAT
>DAIEIL010000155.1 GCA_027352645.1 Rhodobiaceae bacterium
ATTCATCGCCGCCGAGCCGTCCGACCATATCGGACTCGCGCACATGCTCGCTGAGAAGGTCAGCCAGATGGCGCAACGCGGTATCGCCCACGGCGTGGCCATAGGTGTCGTTGACACGCTTGAAATCGTCGATGTCGAAATAAGCGAGCCCGGCGGACACCCGGTAGCGGCGCCCATAAGCGATTGAGCGGGAGAGTTCGCGCAGGAAGGCGCGACGGTTCAAAACGGGGAGGAGCGGATCGCGGTCGGCGAGGTCCTCCGCATCCTTGAGGCGGCGGCGCACCTCGTCCATCTCGCGGCGCAGGCGCTCCACTTCGGCCATGATCGACATGAGCGCGTCGCGAACCTTCGGCGTGAGCTCGGCTTCCGGTATGCCCAGGAAGCTGATGGAATCGGCGCTCGCGCGACCACCCCCGGCCACGGACCTGCCCGCCACATCGCCGCGCTCACCACCTGCCGACGAAGACCTCACGCCTCCGAGAGGCCTGCTGTCGCCGATCTTCATGCCCGACCCTGTAGGTATTGTCTCTCGGCCACCGATTCCTGCCCCCGCTAGGTACCGATCCTTGATAAAACAACCATGCCATTATTCGGCGTAAAGCGCCACCCAACGTTCCGCGACGGGACAGTCCGCCTTGCCAAGCCGGGCGTCATGCATATACTCCCTCGCTTTCCGCGCCGGAGGTTCATCCGGCGGACCTGATGGAAGGCGCAAATGGCAGCTCAGGCTCTGGTCGGCATCATTATGGGAAGCCAATCCGATTGGCGGACCATGAAGCATGCTGCGGAGGTGCTGGAGGCGCTTGAGGTGCCTTTCGAGGCGCGCATCGTCTCGGCCCATCGCACACCCCAGCGGCTCGTCGAATATGCGACCCAGGCGCGCGGACGCGGCCTCAAGGTCATTATCGCGGGCGCCGGCGGCGCGGCCCATCTGCCGGGCATGACAGCCTCCATGACCCCCCTTCCCGTCTTCGGCGTTCCCGTGCAGAGCAAGGCGCTGAGCGGCCAGGACAGCCTTCTCTCCATCGTCCAGATGCCCGGCGGCATTCCGGTCGGAACGCTCGCCATCGGCGAAGCGGGCGCCAAGAATGCGGGTCTTCTCGCTGCCGCCGTGCTCGCCCTCTCCGACGCCACGCTTGCCGAACGCCTCGACGCCTATAGGGCCGCGCAGACGGATGCCGTCGGCGAAGAGCCGGTAGACGAGTAGTCCCTTGGCCATCATCCCACCCGGCGGGCGTATCGGTATTCTGGGCGGGGGACAGCTCGGCCGCATGCTCGCGACCGCAGCCGCCGAACTCGGGCTCTCCTGCCACATCTATTGCCCCGACGAAGACGTGCCCGCCGCCGATGTCGCCGCCGCCGCGACCCGCGCGGCCTATGACGATGCCGACGCACTGGCCCGCTTCGCCGACAGCGTCGATGTCGTCACTTATGAATTCGAGAATGTGCCGGCGGAGACGGCCCGCATCCTCGGCGAACATGCGCCTGTGCGCCCCGGCGCCCTTGCGCTCGCAACCGCGCAGGACCGCTCCGTCGAAAAGAGCTTCCTCGCCTCGCATGCCATCCCTACGGCGCCTTTCGCAGATGTCGACGACGAAGCCTCGCTCGCGGCTGCGATCGCCCGGATCGGCACGCCGGCCATCCTGAAGACGCGGCGCTTCGGCTATGACGGCAAGGGCCAGGCGAAGATCGCCAGCCCCGCCGAGGCCCGCGGCGCTTTCGAGAGCATCGGCCGCCAGCCCGCCATCCTCGAAGGCTTCGTGCCCTTCGAGCGCGAGATTTCGGTCATCGTCGCTCGCGGGCTCAACGGCAAGACGGCCGCCTATGATCCCGTTGAGAACGTCCACAAGCATCACATCCTCGACCGCACCTTCGCGCCCGCGACGCTTGCGCCCGCGCTTGCCGACGAGGCCCGCGCCATAGCCTCGAAGATCGTCGAGGAGCTCGACTATGTCGGCGTCATGGGCGTCGAGATGTTCCTGCTGCCGGAAGGCGCGAGCCCGCGCATTCTCGTCAACGAGGTCGCGCCGCGCGTCCACAATTCCGGCCACTGGACGCAGGATGCCTGCGCCATCAGCCAGTTCGAGCAGCATATCCGCGCTATTTGCGGCTGGCCGCTCGGTGACCCGGGCCGTCATTCCGATGCGGTGATGACGAATCTCATCGGTGCCGATGCGGACGACTGGCAGCGCCTGGCGGCGGAGCCAGGTCTGGCCGTCCATCTCTATGGCAAGGCGGAAGCGCGGCCGGGCCGCAAGATGGGCCATGTCACGCGCCTTTATCCCCTCGGAACATTGCCGCCGGATACAGCCCGTTAATCCCGTTAGGCGAGACTCCTCCCTCGGCAACACGGGGGACAAGGCCTTGGAAAGCGCAACGCGGGAAGCGGATCACCAGTCTGGCCAATTTGAGTATCGCGGGTTTTCCGAACTCTTCGGATATTGGAGCAGCGCCCGGAATGGCGCCGCCATCCCTTCTCTCAAGGACTTCGATCTCCTGAGCTTTCCGCATCTCCTGCCGGACATGGGCATTTCGGAAGTCCGCTCCCCCACCGACATACATATCCGCTTCATGGGCACGGCCATCGTCGAGCGCTTCGGCTACGATCCGACCGGCAAGAACAGCCTTCTGAACCAGCCCGAAGAAAGACGCGACGCTGTGGGCCGCTGGTATGCCCTGCTCGTCAGCCACCCTTGCGGCGGGCTTGCGCGCTTCACGAATATCTACAGCTCCGGCCGGGAGGTTGTCGCGGAAAGCCTCTTTCTTCCCTTGCAGGGGGAAAGCCAGCGCTGCTTCGTCAGCCTCGCCCGTATGACTGAATTCCTGAATTGGCAAACCGTCAGCTCACTGACCGTCACTGCGGCGCGCGTTCTCGACTTTGTATGGATCGACCTCGGCCTTGGCGTGCCAGCCATCGACCAATCAATCGTTTGAAACAGGCGAACGGTTACCGCTCATTAACCAGCCTTCACCATCATGAAAGTCGAATGTCGCTGGCGCGGAGCCGGACACAATTTGAGGCCACGATGATCGCCAAACCGACAGTTGAACTCGACTCCTTCTTTGCCTCGCAGGCACCGTCCCCGGGCCGCGTTGCCGCCCGCCCGGAGACCGATTCCACCGCCATCGCCGAGTTCTTCAATTATTGGATGAGCCTGCCCCTTCGGGACGGCATGCCCGACGCCAGCGATTTCGCGCCCTCTGCAATTGTCCGCTGGTTGCCGGAAGTCATTCTCTTCGAGCTGAATGAGCCTCTGGTCGCGACCTACCGGCTTGCAGGAACGGCAGTGGTCGAACGGCTCGGACACAATCCGACCGGTTCCAACCTGATCGACCTCTTGCCCGCAGAACGCCGCATCGAGGCGGGCCGCACATTGCATGAAATCGCAGTCCGCCCCTGCGGCCTTCACATGCGCTATGTGAACAATTATGCCACCGGCCGCATCGGACAGGTCGAAAGCCTCTATCTGCCGCTGCGGCCACCCGCAGGCGGCAAGCCGCGCGTCATCGCCATGAACACACCGGCGCATACGCTGGCCTTCGAAGCCAACAGGCCTCGCACAACCGTCGTCGCCGGCGTGACCGATGTCACCTGGATCGATATCGGCTATGGAACGCCTTGCGGCTCTCAGCCGCGCCCGTAGCGAAGACGGCCGATGATGCCGATCGGATCGGGAAGCGCATTCGCAACCTTTTTCACACTGGCCTTTACTTTCTCGATGCGCATCACATCCTCGATGCGCCGGTCGAGAAAGGCCCATGTGTCGGCATAATCGTCCGAATGATCGGCGAACCAGTGCAGCGTCACTGCTGAATAGACCGCGGCGAGCGTCGCGCGCTTCGTATAGAAATTGAAATCCGCCGAGGTGTCGCCGACGGCGCGCCAGATGGCATCGACGGTGCGGTAGAGCGAGCGCGGCCCGCGCGTGCCGGAGGTGGGCAGCGAGAAAAGCGTCACCGCCCGGCGCACCGCCTCGCGTCGCATGAAATCGACCTCGATACGTGTGCGGACGGCAAGCGTGATCCTGTCGCGGATCTTGAGCGCGGCGAGGTTGCGCCCCGCCAGCGCCTCTTCCATGCGCCTGTCGCCATCGGCAAGGAAGTAATCGACCAGATCGGCCACGTCGCCGGGAAAAGCCAGCCGCATCTCGCCGTGGGCAACGCCCGCCGCCTTCGCGGCGTCGCTCATGAGCCGCGTCGTCCAGCCGTCGAAGGCGACATTGGGCAGAGCGGCGGCGAGGATCTTCTCACGCGCGATCTCGACATGATCGGCGCGGGGGCGGGTTTTCTTCACATGGGCACGATCAGGCATTTGCCTTCTCCTTCTGCCGCGCGGCTTCGGCTTCCATGCGATGGCGCGCTTCGGATTCGAATATGAGGTCGCGGAGATCGGTCATCCGCTGCGGATAGAGAATCCCGTCGAGGTGATCGCATTCATGCTGAACGACGCGGGCGTGAAACCCTTTCGCCCGCCGCTCGATCGGCTGGCCGTCGAGCCCGAAGCCGCGATAGACGATGTCGGCGTAACGCGGAACGAGCCCGCGAAGCCCCGGCACGGAGAGACAGCCCTCCCACCCCATCTGTATTTCGCTCGTAAGGATCTCGATCTCGGGATTGATGAGCACGGTAAGAGCGGCGGTGTGGTCGAAAGCTTCTTCTTCGCCGACACCTTCGGGCATGCGTTCGGGAGGCGCCTGGAAGATGACGACGCGCCGGGGCACATAGACCTGCGGCGCGGCGAGACCGGCACCGTTCGCGTCGATCATGGTCTCCACCATGCTGGCGACCAGCGCACGCGCTTCCGGCGCCCTGGGATCGGCCACGGGTTCCGCGACGCGGGAAAGAACGGGGTGCCCCATCCGGGCGATTTTCAATATGGCCATGGTGGGAATATGATGGTGTTCCGCTTTTCCGGCAACCGGCCCCGCCTGCGCCGAGACGTCCCGCATCGAGACGTCGCTGCCGGGGTGGACAATTCTCCCGACCTTTGCTAGATAAGCGGCTCGCGCGTGAGGGGAGATTCCCCGTTTCGCCCAACCCATTGATTCTACAGGATTTTCGCCCGTGCAGGTACTTGTTCGCGACAACAACGTCGACCAGGCCATGAAGGCCCTGAAGAAGAAGCTTCAGCGTGAAGGCGTTTTCCGCGAAATGAAGCTCCGGAACTTCTACGAGAAGCCCTCCGAAAAGCGCGCCCGCGAGAAGGCGGAAGCCATTCGTCGCGCCCGCAAGCTGGCCCGTAAGCGCGCCCAGCGCGAGAGCGGCGTCGTTGCGAAGCCCCGCGCCATGTAATTCTTCGGCTCCGACCGAAATGAAGACGCCCCCGATTTTCGGGGGCGTTTTTGTTTGTGCAGGTTCCGGTCCTTCAGAACCTCTCCTCGC
>DAIEIL010000156.1 GCA_027352645.1 Rhodobiaceae bacterium
GATCGGCCGCCCGGGTGAGAAGCCTGTTCCCCCGCTGAACCTCGTCGGCGATTTCGGTGGCGGCGCGCTCTTCCTCGCCATGGGCATGCTTGCGGCGCTGGTAGAGGCGAACAAGTCCGGCAAGGGCCAGGTCGTCGACGCCGCCATGACGGACGGCGCGACCTCGCTGATGGCGATGTTCTTCGGCTTCCAGGCCGCGGGTATCTGGCATGAGCCGCATGGCACGAACATGCTCGACGGCGGCGCGCACTTCTACGACACCTATGAGACGAAGGACGGCAAGTGGATCTCGATCGGTTCGATCGAACCGCAGTTCTATGCTCTCCTGCGCGAGAAGGCGGGCCTGACCGACGCGATATGGGACCAGCAGATGGACCGCGCCAAGTGGCCCGAGATGAAGGCGAAGATCGAAGCCGTCTTCAAGACGAAGACGCGCGACGAGTGGAGCGCCATCATGGAAGGCACCGACATCTGCTTCGCGCCCGTACTCTCGCTGACCGAAGCCAAGGACCATCCGCATAACAAGGCGCGCGAGACGATTGTCGAGGTCGACGGTGTCGCGCAACCGAACATCGCGCCGCGCTTCTCCCGCACGGTGTCGAAGATTCAGGGCGCGCCCGCGATCAACGGCGCGCATACGGTTGAAGTGCTCAAGGACTGGGGCTTCGCCGATGGCGAGGTCGACGCGCTGAAGAAGGTGGAAGCGATTTGACCGCACTTCCTGGAACGACGGGCCGGCGGCGCATCTATCTGATGCGCCACGGCCATGTCGATTATTTCGGACGCGAGATTCAGGCGGCAGGGGGCGACACCAAGGTCGTTCCCCTGACGCCGCTCGGTCAGGAACAGGCGGATGCCGGGGGCCGCGCACTCTCTCATGTGCGCTTCGACCGCGCGCTCTGCTCGGGCGTTCCGCGCACACGGCAGACGGCCGAGCGCGTGCTTGCGGGGCAGGTTGAAAACCCCGCGCCTTCACTCGAGGTCGAGCCGGATCTCATCGAAATCCATAACGGTCGGTTCGGAGAGGTGAAGAGCCGCGAGGAACTCGCCGCCAAAATGGCCTTTTATTTTGAACTCGCGGGCGAGCCGGGCGCGACCATGCTCGAACATGGCGAAGTCTTCGTCGAAGCCGAGCGGCGCGCCATCGGCGCCATTCGCCGCCTGCTGGCCGAACCGGGCTGGCACACGGCGCTCATCGCCGCGCATGAGGGCATCAACCGGCTGATCCTCGGCTGGGCGGCATTGGGCGCGAAGGGCAGCGGCCTTGTCGCCGTAAAGGCCTTCGAGCAGGACCCGGCCTGCATCAATGTCATCGACTTCGACATGGTGCCCAACGCGGACGGATCGGTCGGAACCGAGATCCAGCGCGCCATCATCAAGGCCATCAACGTCACGCCGTACAACTATTTCAAGCACGGCATGAACATGACGAGCCTCGAGGCGATCTTCGCCAAGGACCCGCGCTGAGTTTCAACGCTTCTCGTCGATCCACCAGGTGTCACTGCGATAGCCATAGAGCGATGTTCGCGCCGGCACCTTCACGCGGTCCCAAAGCGCCACCCATTGCGTGGGCGAATAAAAGAGCGGGATCACATAATTTCCAGACAGAAGAACGCGGTCTAGTGCCCGGACAGCGCTGACGAAATCATCCTTCGTCTTCGCCGCCAACAATGCCGAGATCATGGCATCGACGGCCTTGTCCTTCACGCCGATGAAATTATAGCTGCCCTTGGCGTCCGCCGCCTCCGACCCCCAACGGAAACTCTGCTCGTTGCCGGGCGACAGCGAGCTCGTCCATTCGAAAAAGATCATGTCGTAATCATAGGCATCGAGCCGGCCTTGATACTGACTCGAGTCGACATTCCGCACACGAACGTCAATGCCGGAGCGGCGCGCCATATTCGCATAGACGAGGGCGAGGCGTTCGTCCGACGGCGTCGCCACCAGGATTTCGAAGCGGAGCGGCGCATGCGTCTTTGCATCGACCACCTGTCCCGCCGAGATCGTGTATCCCGCATCGCGCAACAGCGAGAGCGCCTTCACGCGATTGGCGCGGTTCAATCCATTCCCGTCGCCCACCGGCGCTTCATAGCCGCGGCTCATGATCTCCGGCGTCACGGCATCGGGAAACGGCGCGAGCAGGGCGCGCTCGCGCAGGCCCGCTGCGCGATGGAAAGACGATAGTTCCGAATTGTCGAAATAGCTCTGCGTGCGTCTATAGACGCCGTGATAGAGCGACTTGTTCACCCATTCGAAATCGAAGAGATAGGTGAGGGCGGTGCGCACGCGCCGGTCCGCAAAAACTGGCCGTCGGATATTGAAAACCAGCGCCTTCATGCCGGAGGGCATGCCGGTCTCGAAGGCGAGCTGGTGGACGCGCCCCTCACGCACCGCCGGAAAATCATATTCAGTGGCCCACCGGCCGGGGTCTTCCTCCGGCCGGGCATCGTATAGGCCGGCCTTGAAGGCTTCGAACGAGGCGTTGCTGTCGCGATAGTAGTCGTAGTCGACGCGCTCGATATTGTTGCGCCCTCGATTGACCGCCAGCCCTGCGCCCCAATAGTCCGGATTCAGACGATATGAAATACGGCTGCCGGGTTTCACTTCTTCGACGAGATAGGGGCCGCTGCCCACAGGCCGGTCGAGACTGGACTGATCGAAAGCGCGCTTTTCATAGACATGCTTCGGCAATATGGGCATGAGGCCGAGGATGAGCGGCATCTCCCGGTCCGCGCTCGTCTCGCCGGGATCGCGGCGGAAGTAAAATTTGACGGTTCGCTCGTCCGGCCGTTCGATACGCTCGACCTTGCCGTAATAGCTCTTGTAATTGGGACGGCCCTTGTCGCGCAGCGTCTCCAGCGAGAAGATCACGTCGTCTATCGTGACCGGCGTTCCATCAGAAAAGCGGGCCTCCTTGCGCAAGCGGAAGGCCACCCAACTCCGATCGGGCGCCGTATCTATGCTTTCCGCGAGAAGGCCATAAAGCGAGAAGGCTTCGTCGTAGCCCCGGGCCATCAGGCTCTCGAAGACAAATTCCCGGAGGCCGACGGCTGGCGTTCCGCGCACGATGAAGGGATTGAGGCTGTCGAAACTGCCGACTGCCCCGAAACGGATCGTCCCGCCCTTGGGAGCGTCAGGATTCACATAGCTGAACGCCTTGAAACCCGCGAGGTTGGCGGGCTCGCCATGCATGGCGATGGCAGGTTCCGGCTGCGCATAAAGGGCGAGCGGCCACAGCACCCCCAGGATCAACGCCGCTATCCCCGCCGCTCTGCGTCCCAACTCGCGGTTATCCTTTGCTGCTTGCCCATTCCTTGAGCACTTGCGATCGGTTCTCAGATGTTGAGATTACCGGTATTTAATGGCCCAATCAGGAAAGACTTCGCACTATCGAAGCCATGCCGGATATCTATAATCGCGCCGCGACTCGGACCGCGAGCCGGACAATACGGGCTGAATTTATAGCCTCAGAAAGGACGAACCTCATGTTTTTCCGTCGTGTGGCGCTCGGCGCCCTCATGATGGCGCTGATAGCGCCGCTGGCACCGGCCATAGCCGCAGACGCAACCCCGGCCGCGGCGGGCGACAATGCGGGCCCCAAGCCCGAAATCAAGCAGTACGGCAGCTGGGCAACGCGCTGCGACACCAACCCGAAGAACGCGAAGCAGAAGGAGTGTCACGCTTTCGTCGACGTCCGGATCGGCGAGGACGGCAAGCAGCGCGTGCTCTATCTCGGCGTCGGCTACATTCCGAAGAAGACCGATGGCAGCATGTTCATGTTCGCGATCACGCCGCTCGGCACGATTCTTCCCGCAGGGCTGGGCGTCGATATCGACAACAGCGGCAAGGCGAAATTCGGCGGACCCTTCATCTTCTGCGTGCCGCTCGGCTGCCAGGCGGAAATGCCGCTCAAGGCCGAAAATCTGAAGGCCCTGAAGAGCGCCAAGGAAATGGAAGTCGCCTTCAAGCATGCAGGCAAGGGCGACATCAAGGTGCCGGTGAAGCTCGACGGCTTCAGCGCCGCGATCGCCGCGCTGCCGAAGCAGAAGGGCTGAGATCAGTCTTCCCGCGTCGGGAAAAACACGCTGCGGAGCCAACCCCAAAGCGTGTTCTCCCGGAGCAGGTAGCGCATCAGCCTGTCCATATCTCGTTCGATGCGCTCGGGCTCTGCAAAGAGTTCCGAGCGTTTTCGTATCGGACGGTCGGGATCGAGCTGGCGGACGACGCGGGCGGGATTTCCCGCCGCGATGCAATTCGGCGGGATGTCCTTCGTAACCACCGATCCTGCGCCGATGATGCTGTTCTCGCCGATGGTCACGCCCTTGCCGACGATGACGCGAACGCCCAACCAGGCATTTTCCCCGATCACGATGGGCGCGTGCTTGTCGAGTTCGCGCGTCCGGTCATAGGTGTCGTGCCAGTCCGAATCCGAGATGTAGCAACCGCTCGCGATCATCGTGTTCGAGCCGATGGTGATGTTCTCCGACGCGACGATATGCGTGCCCGGACTGACCAACACGTAGTCGCCAAGCGTGATGCGCCCTTCGCGTCCATCCGTCGTCCAGGTGCAGAGCCGGATCATGTTGCCGACTGCGGCATTCAGGTGAACGCAGGTGCCGATGCGGATATTGCCGCCGAACACCTCGACGTTGCGCGGGCTGCTGACTGCGAGGCCGGGGCCCGCCTCGTCGAAGGCCGGCACGAGAAAATGCTCCGTCTGGAAACGGACCCAGGCGCCTTGCAGGCGACGAATGTAATAAGGCCGCCTCTCGCGCCGCAATGTCCGCACTCCCCGATTGCCGGGCCGACTGACCCTTCCGCCCGACGGATAGCATGAGCCGGGTCGCGGCTCATCCGAAATCGGCGCGGCAGAAATTTGCCTATTGAACGGTCTTTGCGCGAAGCGTGTAGACACCATCCCGCATGGGACCGAAAAGTTCCCTCACCTGAGGATGGCGAACGGGCTCGCCCGTCTCATCCGGCAGCAGATTCTGCTCGGACACATAGGCCACGTATTCCGTCTCCGCGTTCTCGGCGAGCAGGTGATAGAAGGGCTGGTCCTTGCGCGGGCGCATTTGCTCCGGGATCGAGAGCCACCATTCCTCGGTATTGTTGAAGGTGGGGTCCACGTCGTAGATGACGCCCCGGAAGGGAAAAAACTTGTGGCGAACGATCTGTCCGATCTGAAACTTCGCCTGCCGGTTGATCTCCATGCTTTCGTCCGCGCTCCACAAGTACAGTCAGGAAGAATAGCAGTTTGGCATGAGGGCCTGCAATTCACGGCAACCGATCAGCCTGACACCCGCGCTTTCGAGTTCACTGCGAATCCGACCGGAGCGAAGCAGCTCATAATCGCCGACGCGGGACCGCCAGTCGGGACAGATGGCGCGGAGTTCCGCCGTGTCGATGGCGGGGTGGAAGATCGCATAGGCGATTTGTCCCGGCTCGATGCGCCGTAGCAGATTGAGCGTATGCGCCGGCCGGTCTTCCGTCACGGAGAGGGAGAGCATCAGCATTCGGTCGAGCATGGGCACGCCACGAGCTTCGAGCCCGGTGACCACTTCCGACAGGGCGGCCGCGGTTTCCTCGTCATAGCCCCCCTTGCGCCACTGTTCGGCGCTCAGCCTGAGACCGAAGGGCATAGCACCCGCGTCGAGCGCCGCCGCCGTGAACGCGCCATAGAGGCGCGCGTTCAGCACCGAACCCATATGGGTATCGAGATGCGTCGGGCTGATACCGGCCTCGCGGGCGAGCTGGAGTTGCAGCCGCAGCTCGGCGCCAACTGCGTCCGGCTTCGCATGGGCCGCGACCTCCGCCGAGCTGCGCGGAAAACAACGTTCGTCATCCATGAGGCCGCTCGCCGGATCGCGTGTTGAGACCGGACCCCAGCGATAACCGGACCATTCGCTGGTCAGCGTCGCGTGAACGCCAAGGTCGGCATCCGGGTTTTCGCGCGCCCAGGCGGCAGTCGCGCGAAACCAGGGGCAGGGAACCATGACCGAGCCACACGTCACCGCGCGGGTCGCCCAGAGCTCCGCAAAGGCATCGAGCGAAGCGCCGCACATGCCCACATCGTCGACATGGAGGATCGCCACTCGATCGGTCTCTTTGAGACCCAGTCGCATCAATGCCGGGTTGGCCCCCATGTCTTCCCCTCGTTCATTTTATTTTGATCGCGAAGCCGCGATCCGCATTTGCACTTTGGCATTGGATACCCAATATGCACCCAACTGAAATTGGCCGGAAACCCTGCGGTTTCACGGCAAGATATTGGAGAAATGAATGAGCCGATCCGTTGCGCCCCTGTTTCGCCCCTTCACGATCAATGGGCTTGAGCTTCCCAACCGCATTGTCATGGCCCCCATGACGCGCACGCAATCGCCGGGCGGCATTCCCGGCGCCAATGTGGCCGCCTATTACCGCCGCCGCGCCGAGAACGAGACGGGCCTCATCATCACCGAAGGCACCACCGTCAACGACCCCGTGTCGTCCCTCGATGTCGGCGTGCCGAACTTCTTCGGTGAGGCTCTGCAGGGTTGGAAGCGCGTCGTGGAGGAGGTTCACGGCGTCGGCGGCAAGATCATGCCCCAGCTCTGGCATGTAGGCACCGCGCGCAACCAGAAGGGCAATGTCTGGCATCCCGAATTGCCGAGCGCAGGGCCGTCGGGTCTGGCTGCGCCCACCAAGCAGGTCGCCGAACCGATGACGAAGCAGCACATCCAGCACGTCGTGGACGCCTTCGCCCGCGCCGCCGCGGATGCGCGTGAAATCGGCTTCGACGGCATCGAGCTTCATGGCGCGCATGGCTATCTGATCGACCAGTTCTTCTGGGAAGGTCTCAACAAGCGCGAAGACGAATATGGCGGCAGCATGCTGAAGCGTGAACGCTTCGCCATCGAGATCATCGAGGCTGTGCGCCGCGAGGTGGGCAAGGACTATCCGCTCGTCCTCCGCTTCTCGCAGTGGAAGCAGCAGGACTACACCGCTCGCCTCGCGCCCACGCCGGAACTTCTGGGCGAGTTCCTGAAGCCGCTTTCGGAAGCCGGCGTCGACGTGTTCCATAGCTCGCAGCGCCGCTTCTGGGAACCGGAATTCGAAGGCTCGGATCTGAACCTCGCCGGCTGGACGAAGAAGCTCACCGGCAAGCCCACGATCACGGTCGGCAGCGTCAGCCTTTCGGGCGAGTTCATCGCGGCCTTTGGCGGCGAGTCCTCGACCGTCACCGGCATCGACGATCTTCTCGCACGCCTGGAGCGCGAGGAATTCGACCTCGTCAGCGTCGGCCGCGCGTTGCTCGTCGATCCCGAATGGGCGCGCAAGATCCACGAAGAGCGCTACGACACGCTGCTGCCTTTCAGCCCGGCGGCCCTCGCGACGCTGTCGTAAGAGCCGGTGCCATAACGATCAAGGCCGTATCACCGTCATCGTGAATGGGCTGACCTTCGATGCAGCATGCGCGACGGCTTCGTTCGCATTGTCGAGGTCAAATGTCGTTATGGCGTAGTGGTCGAGGTTGATGAGACCCGCCCGAATGAGCCTGACCATCTGGGTCGTAGCCTCGGGCGGGTACATCCACTGGCCATGGATGCTGATGCAGTTCCGCATGATCCAGGGGTAGGGCAGGTCGAGACCCGCGCCGCCGAGCATGCCGACGCCCCCCATCAGAACAACCCTGCCATAGGGCCGCACAGCCATGATTGCCGCGCGAACCTGCACGGTGCTTGCGGCGGGCGGAAGCAGGTCCAGGACGCAATCGATCGGGCCTGCTGCTGCTTCCAGAATTCGCCCGCGATCGTCTTCCTCATTGCCGCACATCGCCACAGTGTGGAGCCGAGGGCCGAACCAGCGGGCAAGATCCTCAAGTAGCTTCACGTTCCGTCCGGTTGCCACGACGCGACCGGCCCCCATGGCAAGCGCCACCGCGACCCCGGCGCTACCGAAGGAGCCGGTCGCACCATTGATCAGGATAGTCTCGCCAGCCTGCAGCCTTGCCGCAAGCAGTCCGCCATAGGGCACGAGGATCCTGCCAAGTACGCACCATCGCGCCGCATCGGCCTCGTCGAGAGAGCCGATCCGAATGGCATTCTCAGTGGGCACTCGCATCTGCTCCGCCCATGAGCCGTCTCGAAAATACTTCTGCAGCCTGAGACCGCCTTCACCGCCGGCGCTCAAGCCTTGAAGCGTGATATCGGGAGAAAGGGCGTCATCGCGCGACCGCACGGTCGGGTCGCAATAGACCCAGTCGCCGGGGATGAGATGGGTCGCGTCCGGCCCGGTAGCACGCACCCGGCCAATCGCGCCCGGTCCCGGGATGACCGGCAGATCCAGCAGATATTGCCGCTCGCCGCTCAACACTTCATTGGCATAGGCGAGAACGCCCGTGGCCACGACATCGACAATAACTTCGCCGGTGCCCAAAATCGGGTCCGGCACGGTCTCAATTGCGAGGGGCGTTCCAAACGCCTTCAGGACGGCAGCTTTCATGGTCAATCCTCTTCGTTGGATGAACCCATGGTCGCATCGCCTTCACATCTTAATCAGGCCTGGTATTATCCTAGGACTAATCAGTACCTCCCGATGAGGAGCGAAGGCAATGGCGGACGCATACCGGAGCGAGCTCGGCGATTTCCTTC